>CAZSIY010000005.1:0-20891 GCA_964606825.1 uncultured Oscillospiraceae bacterium
ATGCTGCGCTAAACAGCATCACATGCAGTGAAAAGGCAGACGTCCTCTCATATATCGTGCCCGAGGGTTCGCCCGCTTCCTATGTTTATACAAATTCCGACAACGTGAGCTTTCTTGTTTTCGCCGCTGATTTTCAAAATTGTGAAAACTGCGCGAATTACTTTAATAACTATTGCAGGAAAGCTCAGCTTTTGCCCGCGTTGGAGAAAATATGCGGCAAAAAGCTCCCTGCCGTTTGCTCCGGCAATCCCAATTTGTATATTTTGGCATCTAAGGGCGAAAACTCAATGAGCGTTTTGCTTTTGAATATCTTTATGGACGAGGCGGAAGAGGCGGTAATTACCCTCGATAAAGAGTACAAAGAGGTTAAATTCGTTCATTGCTCGGGAAAACTTGAAAAAAATACCGTTTGCCTTGAAAAAATCGGCGCCTATGATTTTGCGGCGTTTGAAGTTTCAGTAAGATAAGTGAGGTGCAAAATGACATATGTTCTTTTATTTTTGGCTGTGGCGTGCAATGCGGTGCAAAATTTAATTGCAAAGCGCTATAACCAATCCGTAAAAAATGCAAATACATACGTTTTTTCATCTCTCGTGGCGGCAAGTGCAATGGTGTTTTTCATAATTGCATCGTGCGGAAAATTCGACTTTGATTTGGGCGTGCTTCCCTATTGCATAGCTTTTGCAGTTTCGTATTCGGCGGCGATGATAGGTAACGTTTGCGCCGTGTCTTGCGGCCCGCTTGCCATTTCTTCGCTTATAAATCAGTGCTCACTGATTATTCCCACCCTCTACGGCCTCGCCGTTTTGGGCGAAAGGCTCACTCTTTGCGGATATTTGGGCATCGCAATGGTTTTTGCTTGCCTTTTTCTTGTAAAACCCGCCACGAGCAGTGACGAAAAAAGTCAAAAAGTTTCGCCTAAGTGGTTCGCTTGGGTAACAGTGGGATTTTTGGGCAACGGCATGTGCTCTTGTATTCAAAAAATGCAGCAGATGAAGTTTACCGGCGGCTATAAAAGCGAATTTATGATTGTGTCTCTTGCAATAGGCATGCTTGTAATGCTCGCAATGGGCGCGGCAAACTCAAAAGACTTAAAGCGAGATGTGAAATCCGCTTTGAAGTTCGCTCCGCCGAGCGGCGCGGCGAACGGCGCCGTAAACCTTTTGGTAATGATACTTACCGCACTTTTGCCCACGGCGGTTCTATTTCCGGTTATTTTGTCGGGGTCGGCGGTTATAACCATAGTGGCTTCAATTGTCATATTCGGCGAAAAACTCACCAAAAAGCAGTTTGTTGGTTATGCGCTCGGCGCAGTGTCAATAGTGCTTGTTAATATATAATTTTATTTTTCCTAAACGGCGAAATTATTCGATTGTGAATGTTTTCGCCGTTTTTTACCGTAAATTTCACAAACAAATTTCTAAAATCCTTTTTTCGATTCAAGCCTCATTTTTTCTTTTCTGAATTAGTTTGTAAAATCCAATCACCGCCAAAATTGTGTAAATTAATATTTACTTGCAAATAAGATGATATGTGCAAAACTACCAAAAAAAAAAAAAAAAACAGCGTTTTTTTAGCGTATTATGCATGTTCTTTTTTGCGATATTGTGATATAATTGCAACATAAGGAGGATGTTATATGCTGAAAAGAGTTAGTAAAATTCACAAGAAGCGAATGCTTGCACTTGCACTTGCCTTTGCAACAGTGTTCGCTTCTTTTCCTGCCGCTTTTGCACAGGAAGAAGATGAGAATTATGCCGAAGCGGTCTTCGGCGCAAGTACAAAGTATTTCAATATGCATGAAGATTACGCAAATTACATGACCCCCGTAGAAAGAGACGGCAGAGCGGGTCTGCGTTCTTCCGGAAATCAGGGCTGTAATATGTGGCTCGGAATTACGGATAGCTTTATGTATGATTTGCCCAACGATACTCCGGTAGATATCACCGTTGAGTATTATGACGAGGGCTCGGGTCACTTTATGATAAGATACGACTCTCATGATTTAGCTGATGCCACAGTAACGGCCGGAACTTACAAAACTTCCGATCCCGTTCGACTTACAAATACCAAAGAGTGGAAGAGCCATACTTTCCACATTGAGGATTTGAAAGCGGCAAACCGTATCTACAACGGCGACCTTCTTCTTTCAACCTGGTCTCCCGACAACGGCCTTACAAAAGAAGAAGTAATTTTCGGTTCTATGAAAATTACTTACGGTAAATACATAAGCCCGCTTAAATATACGGCAGGCCTTGGCGATGTAGGTAATCTTATGGGCGAAAATGATGCCACAACCCTTACAATAGAGGCCTACAACAAAGACGACAAAATGCCTATCTCCGTAAAGATAACAGGCGCCGTGTTCGATGAATACGGAAGAACCTTGGAAAACATTCCCGAAAATACATATGAAATAGGCGCCCATGAGGACAAAACTTTGCAAATTCCCTTTGCAAATCCTCAGAAGCACGGCTTGTATACAATAGAGGGAAAATTCGAAACCGATTATAAATCCGCGGGCGAAACCGTAACGGAAGACTTCCTTGTAAAATTCTCTGTTTCCGATATTGCAGAAGAGGGCGACGGAAACTACAATTACGGTCAGTGTCACCAGATTATGGCTTACAACATGGGTGCTCCCGAAGACGTTGCCGATGTTTACGTAAAAGTCGGCGCAAGACACTTGCGTGATGACATTAAACCCGCAGTGTGCCGTTTTAACTCCGAAACAGGTAATTGGGAGATAACCGAAAAGGCATATAACGGTTGGAAATACTTAAAAGACAGAGGCATTGAAACCACGGGTATTCTATTCGGCGGCGACAGCAGTAAAGACGGCAAGTTGCCGATAACCGAAGAAGATTATCAATATTGGGATAAATGGGTTAGAGATATCGTAACTCAGCTCGACGGCCTCATTAGTATATATGAAGTTTGGAACGAACCCAATATCACAAGTTTTAACAAAAACGGCGCTACCCCTGCTCAGTACGGCGAGCTCGTTAAGAGAACTTATAAAATAATCAAAGACATAAATCCTGAAATAAAAGTCGTTTCCATGGTTACCGCAGGTGTTGACCTTGAATGGATTGAGGGCGCACTTGCAGTGGGCGCAGGCGATTATTGCGATGCTATCTCCGTGCACCCCTACGGCTGGACAGGTATGTTCCGTGATAAAGCATGGGTAGATCAAGCTAAGGAATGTAAAGCTCTTATGGAAAAATACGGTGCAGGCGACGTTGAGCTTTGGGCATCTGAAATAGGATTTTCAAGTTACACCGGAAGCCGTGGCTACACAAGAGAAGAGCAGAGCCAAAACCACATTCTCGCGCGTGCTCTCGCAAAAGCCTACAATTTATATGATATCTACTATGCATACTGCCTTGCAGATCGTGCAAGACGTGATGAATACGAAGAAAACTGGGGTATCATCGAATGGTACGATGCCAAAACAAACCCCTACGTTGCAAAAGAAAGTTTCCTTTCTATGGCAACATACAACAGATTTATAAGAGACGACTCCGAGCTTAAAGGCTTGTACGACGAAAACAGCGAATACGCTTTTTGGTTTGACAATAAAAAACTCGGTAAAGACGTAATGCTTCTCCGTTCAAACAACGGTACGGCAAATGCCGGAAACGGCGTTATGCATAACTATATGCTCGGTTGTCCGTCGGTAGAAGTGTACGACGTATACGGAAACAAAATAGATACCCTCTATTCCGATAACGGCGAGTATTGCATATCTTTTGACGCAAATGCCGTTTACGTTGTAGGTAACTTTACAGCTTTCGAAGTAAAAGATGCCAACCCCACAATAAAGCCGAGCTCCGTAAAACTTTCGGGCGCAGGCGGGGATGTAGTAACTCTTACATTTACAAAGAACATAAACAAAAATTTGAAAATCAATGTTGAAAACACGGTAGAAGTTGTTGAAAATAACGGCTTCAAAGGCAATACCGCTGAAGTTAAAATAAGAGTTCCCAATGATATCGGACAAACTTATCGCTACAATATTACAATAAGCGACAACACGGGAAAAACATATTATGCGGCTCAGCATACATTGAGCATTACCTCACCGGTTTCAATAAGCGCATTTTCCGAACCCGCTTCGGACCTTAATAACAACCAGTGGCGCGTAAGAGCTACCGTTACCAATTTGTGTAACACTCAGGAAGTAAAAGGTATATATAAGGTAGAAAGTCCTTCAAATGTTGCTCAGGTAAACACCGAGCGTGAGTTTGATCTCGCTCCCGGAGAAGAGATTACATACTATTTAAATATACCCGAAAAGGTAAACAAAAACGTTATAGAACTTGTTACTTCGGCAACGCTTACCACTGGTCAGCGCGAAGAAAACACAGCAAAGCTTAACTTCACATCTTGTGTTTATGCGGAAAAAGCGCCCACAATTGACGGCGTTATAGATGAACACGAGTGGTTGGGAAGCTGGGTAGGTTCCGACCGTGCGGAAGACGTTAAGGAAATTCCCACGTGGGGCGGCCCCGAGGATTTGTCTTTCAGCGGATCTTTGATGTGGGATGACGAAAACCTCTATTTTCTCGGAATTGCAACCGACGATGTACACTCCGCAACCTATCAGTGGGAACCCGATAATCCGTTCTATATGTGGAGCACCGACAGTTTCCAGTTTGCCGTTGACGACAGAGCAAGCATCAACCCCGTTGAAGCCGGTTACATAAACGAGTTCGGTATGGGTACTCTCCCCAACGGTGAGGGCGGAATATATAGATTCAGCTCATATTCCAATCCCAACGCTACCATAGGTATCGTGGAAAATTGTGATATAGTTATTAAACGTTACGATACATACACTGTTTACGAAGTAAGGCTTCCCTGGAGCGAAATATTCTACGAGGGATATAAGGTAGACTGGGAAGAAAAAGAACACAAATATCGTTTCTCCGTTCTTTTGAACGATAACGACGACGACGGCAACGGCCGTGGTTGGATAGAATACATGGCAGGTATCGGTGATCCCAAAACCGTAGATGGATTTGGAGATATGCAGATAAAAAAATAAAGTAAGGAGACATAGGTATGAAAATGAGAAAAAGTATTACAGCGTTAGTGCTCTGCCTTATGATGCTGGTGTCGGTATTCCCGGCGGCAACCTTTGCGGCGCAAGATGACGACATCGTACTTTTAAACGAAACATTCGATGGCGACAAATTCACCGCCGATGGCAAATGGGCGCAAAACGGCGCAGGGTTTAAAGACGGCACATTGGTTGTAAATAGAGGCAACTGGCCGATTTTAAAACTCGGTTCCGTTACCGAAATAGACCCTAATAAAACATATGAATTTTCTTATAAAGTAAAATTCACCTCTGCAGATTGCCCTGAGGGATACAGCCCCACATGGCGTTGCTACGACTACAACACTAACGGCATGTGCTACGGCGGCGCTCAAATAGGCGTTGGCTTTGCATTCGACACCGGTATTCCCGGACAAAAAGAATTTAAAGATGCTTTTAAGAATGCAAACCCCGGCACGTGGTACACCGTAAAAACAGCGTTTAAAACATCGGCATCTTCAAGATACGTTTGCTATACATTGCTCGGCGAAGACGGCAACGTAATCGCCACCGACGAAGATAATAAAATCTACAAAGGGCAAAGCGGCGAAGCTGTTTTCGGAGCAGACGAAGAGATTATAAACGAAGTTTGCTTCTGGAACGAAGGTTATACAGACCCCGTATGCGTAGACGACGTTACACTTAAACAGCTTGCCGAAAAATCCGATGAAGATGAAGAAGGCGTTCTTTTAAACGAAAACTTCGACAGCGAAAACATCAGTGATTTGACAAGCGGTGCTTGGTACAGACCCGGCGGCAATATTACTTTTAAAAACGGCGCAATGGGCTTTGCCCCCGGTTCTTACATTTATTTTAATATAAATGACAAAGATACTTCTACAACTTATGAAGTAACTTACGACATAATGTCCGAAAAATCGGGTAACGGCGGAGGCGGACTCAACTTCTACTCCGGCGATGACAACCCGTTCTGCCTTGGTATGTTCAACTCCGCAGTAGGTCTTGCTTGCGAAAAAGAGGTAAAAGAGGCAGCGTATGTAATATCCGGCACAAAGGCGGACAAATGGTACACTGTAAGCGTTAGATTTAATGATAGCGATGACAATAAGTTTATAACTTATACTTTAACCGATAAAGAGAGCGGAAAAGTTTTGGGAACACACACTCCCGAAAAGTTTGAAAAGCAAAACGCTTCCGTGGAAGTAAGCGGAAACCACACATCTTATGCTATTTGGAACAGAGACGACAATGGCGCCAGTGATGAAACCTACTTCATCGACAACTTAAGCTTCAAAGTTGCAAAAGACCAAAGCAAACCCGAAAGCAACCCCGTAAATCCCCCGGTAGGTCCCGAAAATCCGGTAAATCCACCGGTGGGCCCCGAAGAGCCGGTAGAACCCGAAGATCCTACGGTAGGCGAAGTTGTTTTCAGAGAGAATTTCGATAATTCGACCATTGCTGATCTTTATGCACGCGGTTGGGCAAGAGCTTCATCGGGCGTTAAATTCGAAGACAATGCCTTGAAGATGGAACCCAATCAATACATTGCTTTTTATGTGTACAACAGAAATGTTAAAAATGTATACAGATTTTCCTACGATGTAAAGGCAAAAGCGGCCGGAAACAGCAAAGGTGGATTGAACGTTTATGCTCAGGGTAAATTTATTTGGTCGGCAGGTATGTTCAACTCCACAAACGGTTTGGGTTGCTTAAAGATGGACCATGGCGATTCGTCAAGAGTTATCAAAGGAACCGAAGCCGGAAAATGGTACACAGTTGTTGTTGACTTCTGCGAGAACGGCGAGAACAGCAGCATTAGCTACACTCTTATAGACAAAGAAAGCGGTGAAGAACTCGGAAGCCGTGAATACGCTCCCATCGAAGCAATGACAGGAGGCGGTTCTCTCACAGAGCCAGTCAGTGAGTTTTGGATTTGGAACAGAGAAGGCTCCGACGAAGTTTTCCTTGTGGATAACGTAAAGTTTGAAAACCTCGGCGCAAAACCCACATTCTCCGAAAAAAGCGTTTACGTAAAAGATATGATAGGAAATAAGGTTGCTGATTTAACAGCTCCCGTTACTCCCGGTGTTTCTTCAATCGAGCTCGACTTCGGCGCTTCAATGAACGAAGACAGCTTAAAAGAGGGCGTTACATTTGCAGAGCGCACAGCAAGCGGAGATGATGTTGCAGTAGAGCTTGATGCAAAACTCAGCGGCAACAAATACATCTTAACTCCCAAAGATATGCTTAAAGAAAACACCAAGTACGTATTAAAGGTTTCAAAAACAGTAAAAGGTACCGGCGGAGCAAATCTCCCCAAAACCTATGCCGTAGAATTTACCACAGGTTCTTATGAAGTAGGCGTTGAGTCAGACGGTGTGTACGACGGTGCAAACAAAGTTGACGCTATAACATCATTTGTTGCAAATAAAAGCTACACCGTAAAAGGAAAAGTGATGAACACAACTGAAGATACGGCAGATTTGGTAGTTTGCGTGTCCTACTTCAAGGGCGGCAAAATGGTGAAAACAGAAGTCTTTGTAAGCAAAATTCAGCCTAAATCGGGTGATACAATAGAGCAAACCTTTACAGTTCCTGCAGGCGTTGCCGATTGCGACAGCGCACAGGTGGTATTCTGGAACGGTGCCGATAAGTTAAACCCCTATTGCAAGGCGATTACTTTAAAAAAATAAATCAGTTTACGGCATTTACGGCAACACGCATATTAAACCTTCGCAAGTAAACATGCGTGTTTGCCGTAGCTGTAACAATAGAATTTGTGATGGTACTAAAATCGCCTTTGGCGTCAATTAACGAAAGGAGATATATGAGCACATATAATAAGCCTTTTAGTAAAAAAATGTTTCGTAAAATAGGCGCGTCGCTCATGGCACTTGCGGTGTTTGCGGGAACGGGCACAGTAGCTCCCGAAGCGCTTGCCGCTACGGTAAAAATTACCGAAAACATGGTGTCTTTTTCGTCAAATGAAATAGCGAACACGTTTTTTGACGGTGCAAATCCCCGCTTTGGCTTGAAGATAGAAAATCCTCATAAAAGAGCGGCAAATGTTACCGTTGCGGTAAACGTTACCAACCAAAACAATGAAATTGTTTGGTCAAAAAGCGAAAGAATACCCGTATCCGCTTACGGTTATTACGACATGGGAATAGTGGTTGATCCGCTTCCTTACGGTTATTACAACATCAACGCAAACATAACCGCAAACGGAAACACAATAACCAAGTCAGCAGAGTTTGTTTGTTCGGTTTCAAGCCCCGAGCTCAACGAGTGGGCATCTTTTAACTATCACCTCGGCGACCTTCCGGCATATCCCAATTACGAGGATTTGGACAAAAACCTTTACCTCACGAAAAAAATGGGATTTTCCAGAAACCGTGATGATATCCGTTGGGATTATGCCGAAGTAAAATTGGGCGAACCCAAGTTGGAGTCCTGGCAAAGAGATCTTTTCGACAGAACTTTGGCAGACGGTCAAAAATCACCGCTGTATATCTTAAATATATACAGCATGAAGTACAACGGTTATCGCTTCCCCCATGCTTATGATGAGGAAGCTTGCAAATATCACCCGAATTGTAAGGGTAACCCCTATACATTCGAACAGCAGGTTGAGGCGTATGCAAAATTTTGCGCGGCAATGGCAAGAGAACTAAAAGGCACGAAACCTGTATTCGAGCTTGGAAATGAGCCAGACATTTGGGCGTGCCGTTGGGGAACTGACTACGGCAAAGATTGGCAGGTAAACTACAACGGTGCTGATTACGCAAAACTTGTAATCGCCGGCTACGATGCCATAAAGGCGGTAGACCCGGAAGCTACGGTAATAAGTGCAGGCCTTTGCCAAATAATTACACCGAGCGGTAATGATTTATTCGCACAGCAAATGCTTAGCGTAAAAGGCATTACAGAGCACATGGACGGCTTTGCTTTCCACCCGTATGCAGGTGGTCAGAAGGGCCTCACAGATGAGCTTAAGGGTACTGATTACCTGACACAACAGATAAGGCGCGTTAAGTACCTTTTGGAGGAGGCTATGAAGCGTGACGGCACAAGCGGCAAGAAAATTTGGCTTAGCGAGTACGGCTCATGCGATGAAGATATTTTTCTTCAAGCGGCAGTTGATGTAAGAACGATGATTACTTCACGTTCTGAGAGCATTGTGGAAATGATAAATATGTATAACCTTGTCGAAAAAGGTACAGACCTTTCATACAGCGAAAACCGTTTCGGTATTATAAGAAAGAATTACACAAGCTCAAAACCGGCGCTTGCATCACTTGCCAATATGAATAAGCAAATCGCGGGTTACGATTTTAAAGATTGCATAAACGAGCAAATGTTCTCAGGAGAAAGAAACTTCAGCGCTTACGGCTTTAAAAGAGAAACCCCGCTCAGCAATAACTACACCTACGCGGTTTGGGGCCATACCGGCAAAAACGCCACTGTTACCGTTAATTCAAACGGCGCGGAAAACAGCGAAGCCATGGCAACCGAGGTGAACGGTCAGGCAGTGGTTACCGCCGCATCAAACGCTTCCGTTGAAGTTTATGATATGTACGGCAATTACCTCGGCTCTAACGGCACTTATAACATAGGCATAAACCCCGTGTACGTTGTGGCTAATACCCAAAACGGTACAAACACTGTGGTAAGCAAAAATGAAAACACCTACACCGTAACCGGCACCGCGTCAAAGGCAGGCGCAGATGTAACGCTTCTTGTGAGAAACGAAGCATCACTTGAGAAAAAATACGTCGCAATTGACCAGTGCAAGGCTAATAACCTTTCGGAGTATTCGTTTACATTTAATCTTCCCGAAGATACGCAAACTTATTCAATCTACGTGTTTGACGGAAGCTCAACCTTTACCGCCGCAAGAGCGGCAGAACTTTACAACATGTCGCTGAAATATTTTGTAAACGGTACTGAGGTTGAAAATATAGGTTCTCTAAGCGATACGGATACGGTTTCCGTAAAACTTACATTGGATAAATCCAACGGCGCAAACGGCAACCTTTGCTTCTATGGCGCCGTGAAAAACGGTGAAACGCTCGTTACGGCAAAAGCCTCAAATGTAGCGTGGAACGAAAATGGCGGAACGGCTGAAATCGAACTCGGAAATGTAAAATCAAAAGATGCAATAGCTTTGTATCTTTGGGATAACAACATGGTTCCGGTTACACCGTCGCTTAAAATTGAACAATAGGAGAGGGGAGCGGTTAGAATGAAAAAACAAAACATAAAACAAATTTTTCAAAAAAGCACGGCACTTCTTGCAGTGTCCGCACTTTTAACCACAAGCGCGCTTGCGGCGGAAGTTACATACAGCGTTAATTACGACTATATGAATAACACCGTTACCGTAAGCGGAAACGGCGATGCAAATACAAAGTTTGCTTCGCTCCAGGTACTTACAGAGGGTAAAACGTTTGAAGACGTTAAGAACAACCCCACAGACTCAAGCCTTATCTTGTACAGATATCAGGCAGATGTAAATGACGGCGCATTTACTTTTAATATTGAGTATGATGCTTTAAAAACAGGCTCATATGCGGCAATGCTCGTTGCCGATAACGGCGACAAAGCCGTACCATTCGAGCTCAAACTCATAGACGGCGCAAGATATTCCGCAGAGCTTGTCAAACTTAAACAAAAAGCAGATGCCGGCAATTTGGAAGACTTTACAAATTACGTTAAAACAAACGGCGCAGACCTCGGTTTTGACCTTACGCTTTTCGGAGAACTTTCTTCGTCAAAAGCTCTTGAAGGCTACATGAACCACATTGCATCAAATACACCGGACCCGAACAAAGCCGCTGAAAACACAGCAGATTTTAACACTTTTGTGCTTATAGAGGCTCTTAATGAGGGTAAGGTTGCAAACATTAAAGACTACATCTCCGATACTTCAATCGCAAATAGCGCGGAAGTAAAAGACTTCTTGTCTCTTGCCGAAACGGAAGAAGAACAAAAGTATATCACTTCAAAAATGAGCGGCAGAAACATTTCTTCCGTTGCAAAACTTGAAGATGTGTTAAAAGAGGGTATTATCCTCGGAGAAGTTAAATATGCCACAGGTTTTGAGGGCATAAAGAACATTTTCGGAAAATACGGTTCCGTAATCGGTGTTGACAGTCTCGCTTCATCATCTGTTTATAAGAGCATCAGCGGTAAAGACTACGCTGACGGCGCGGCTCTTGCAAAAGAGTATAAAGAGCTTAAAGTAAACGGTACCGACGATGATTACGCAGGTGGCGGCTCCGGCAGCGGAAAAGTTTCTTCTTCATCTGTCAGCGGTGGCATGAGCGGCGTGTATATGCCCGCACCCGTTACCGTTAAGTACAACGATATCGATGCGGTAGATTGGGCAAGCGAAGCTATTATCGCCCTTTCCGATAAAGGCGTGTTAAACGGCAAAAGCGAAGGCTACTTCAAGCCCAACGACAATATCACAAGAGAAGAACTTGCAAAAATCATAGTTTGCGCTTTGGGATATGATAAAGACGCTGTAAGCGCCAATGTGTTTGACGACGTAAATGCAAATGACTGGTTCTGCAAATATGTAAACATTGCCTATGCAAGAGGAATTGTAAACGGTATCGGCAATTCTCGGTTTGGCGTTGGAAATAACGTTACCCGCCAGGATATGATTGTAATGCTCTATAATGCGTTTAAAGCGGCAGGCGTTTCCGTTCAGGCGGCACAACCTACATTTGCAGACTCCAACCTTATAGCGGACTACGCTAAAGAGGCTGTCGGCGCTCTTCACGCAATGGGCATTATAAACGGCGTAAACGACACCGAATTTGACCCAATGGGCACGGCAACTCGCGCCCAGGCGGCAAAAGTTGTATACGGATTTTTGCAGTATATTAAATAATAGGGGGTAACGGCATGAAAAATATAAAACGTATTTTAAGCGTTGTAATAGTGCTTGTAATGTGCCTTTCAAGTCTTCCGACTTTTGCGGCATCTCAGACAACCGTTAAATCCACCGAAGAGCTCTACGCAGAGATGGATATTCTCCGCTCTCTCGGATTTATCGGCGACTATTACGACTACAACACAAACTTAAACGAAGCTGTTTCGCGTGCGGACTTTGTAAGAAGCGTTGCAAAACTTATCAACGCATCCACATCCGATGAGGACGTTACATACTACTACGACGTTCCCAAAAGCCACTATGCTTACAGCGAAATAAGCGCTCTTACAAGAATGGGCGTTATAAACGGCACAGGCGATAAGCGGTTTGAACCCGAAAAGGCTATCGAAGCCGGCGCGGCATATAAAGTTCTCCTTTCGCTCATGGGTTACGGTCAGCGTGCCGAAGCAGACGGCGGCTATCCCGCAGGATACATCAAAACCGCAAGAAGCCTTAAAATTTATAACGGCGAGTCTTTCAGTGGCGCAATGACAAGAGGCTCAATGTTCGATCTTATCTTCAACGCTATGAAAACAAAGGTTTACAACATAGCAAGCCTCGGAGATAACTCTATAAAGTACGAAACATCGGATAAAGATACTCTCCTTTCTCTCTATCATGATATATATTACGATGAAGCCGTAGTTTGCGGCGCCGATATGACAACAATCGACGGTTCCAACATTGACAGCGGCTATGTGAAAATCGGCAAAACCGTTTATAAAACGGAAGTTTCGCTTTTCGACAAACTCGGCGAAGAAATTAAATTCTTCTACCACCAAGAAGATGAAAACGAAAAGGGCACGGTTATCTGGGCACAAAGAACGAATGACTCCGACGTTGTGATAATTACCGATGACATGGCTCCCAAGTTTAACAAAAATACCTTCGCTCTCACATATTATGATGAGAACAGCAATACCAAAAGAGTTTCAATCGACCGCAGTGTAACAGTTATCTACAACGGCGGCGAAGTAGGCACAGATGTCGACAAAATGTTTGCTCTTCCCGAAGCAACAATTAAGCTCGTGAAGTTAGACGGTAAATTCTCCGTTGCCATAATCGAAAAGGCTGAAACAGTTGTTGCGGGCAATATCGGTAAAACAGAAAAAATTGTTTACGATAAAAGCGTTCCCGCCGCAAAGGTAGACCTTGACGAAAACAACTACGACTATATTTCAATTTCCGATGCTGTAGGCATAAAAATGGAATTTAATCAGATTAAGTCCGGCGACGTTTTAAGCGCTTATAAGTCGCTCGACGGCAAGTATTTGAGAGTAATCGTTTCTTCAAGTACAGCGGCAGGCACCGTAGACGGCATAGAAACTACCGTAGACGGCACCGACGTTATTATTGCAGATGTTGCGTACACTATCTTAAATACTTCCTCGGCTTCTGTTCCCAACGCAGGTGATAACGTAATCTTGTATCTTGATTTCAAGGGCAACGTTGCATATACCGAAATCTCATCCGGAGAGTATTTCGCGGCATATGTTTATATGACAAAAGCGGCAACACAGGGCGTAGATAGAAGCCTTAAATTCAAAATGCTCAGCCAGAAAGGCGAAATTCTTGAGCTCGAATGTGCCGATAAGGTTATTTGCGATGGAGAAAAGAAAACAACTTCAGCCGATATCGCGGCAGTATTCGGCGAAATTTGGGGAGATAAATCAGCTGATTTCAAACCTCAAATTGCCCTCATCACTTTAAATAAAGACGGCAAAATCAGAGAAATAGACACCGCTTATGTAAACAGTCCCGCGGAAACTACGGTAAATACTCTTTCCGAAAACCTCGCACAGGGTAACTACTATTATAAGTGGACGGGACTTTTGGGCGGACACGGCATTATAGGTAATAGTACCGTAATATTCAGCGTTCCCGCAGCGGCAGATATTGCCACGGCAAAGGATAAAGCATTTACAATTAAAACGAAGTCTGACCTTTCCGATGCTACTACTTACAACATTTCCGGTTATAAGGTAAAAGAGCGCACAGGCTATGAGCAGTTTGTTGTAATGACAGCGGCGGCTTCCAACTGGAGTAACTTTGATCTTCCTTTCCTTGTAAATCGCAAGTCAAAAGTTACAGATGAAGACGGCGCTCCCATCGTTGCTCTCAAAGGATATTTGAGCGACGTAGAGTCTACCGTAAAAGGCGCAGAGGGCGTTACTTTCGATGATGTTAAGCAAGGTATGCTTATCCGCCTTAAATACGACTCTTACGGTCAGGTTGAAGACTATAGAATTCTCTTTGACCCCACTAAGGAAATTGATGCAAATAAAAAACTTGTATCTTCCAGAAATGAAAGTTTTGACGACAACTACGGTATAGTTTTAGGTTATGTAAACGACGTTGTAGACGGCGTTGTGAAAATCGGTTGCACAAGCGCAGATACCGTTGAGCGTATCGCAGACCGCCAGGGTAGCCCGATTCTTATATATGACCTCGACGATACAAGAGAGCCTATCTCTTCCGGAAATTTCTCCGATGCTGAAACGTATTACAATTGCGGCGATGCTTGCTCTAAAATTGTAATGCAAAGCTACGCAGGTACACCAAAATTCTTTGTTATTTATAAATAGTCAGCGGCAGGAAAACCAACGTAGATAACAAGAATTTTTGATGTCGATGATTGTAGGTAAAGGCATGTGAGGGATTGTATATCTTACTCATACAGATATACTACCAACGATGTACCACATACACTCACCCAATCATCAATAAATAAATATCACATAAGGAGGCAAAAACATGAAAAAAGCAAATCTTTGCACCATTAAAGGTGTAAAACGCACCGTCGCTGTAGTAACGGCACTTGCGCTTTCAGTAGGAATGTTTGCAGGTTGCGGCAAAAAGAGCGACAAAGATGAAAACGGCAAAACCGCTATCACCGTAGGTAACTGGCCGGCTCAAAAGGGTAATTCTCTCGACCGTGCAAACGAAAAGAAAAAAGCATTTGAGAAAGCCAACCCCGATGTTTCCGTAAAAGGTGACGAATGGACATTCGACATTCAAACTTTCTACGCAAAAGCTGCCGGTGGTAAAGTTCCCGGCGTGTTCAACACGGCATACACCGAAATTCCCGAGCTTATAAACAGCGGCTACTCTGCCGACATTACAAAAGCTCTCGAAAAATACGACCTCTTAGATAAGTTCAATCCGCAGATTTTGGACCTCGTATCCGAAGACGGCAAAGTGTATTCCTATCCTACTGATGCATACGTTCTCGGATTGGCATACAATACCGAACTTTTCGAAGCGGCAGGTCTTGTAGAGGCAGACGGTACTCCCAAACAGCCTAAAAACTGGGAGGAAGTTGCCGAGTTCGCAGTAAAAATCAAAGAAGCTACCGGCAAATCCGGCTTTGTGTTCCCGTCTATGGCAAATAACGGCGGTTGGATATTTACTCCGCTTGCATGGTCATTCGGCGTAGAATTTATGTCTAAAGACAAAGACGGCAACTGGAAAGCTACTTTCGATACTCCGGAAGCTGTTGCGGCTCTCCAATACATAAAAGACCTTAAATGGAAGTATGACGTTCTCCCGTCAAATACTCTCATAGACGGTAACGAAATGTATAAGGTATTCGGTGTAGGCGATGCCGGTATGATGTGCGCCGCAGGCCTTATTTCCGACTACGTTGCAACATATGGTATGAAACCCGCGCAGTTCGGCGTTATGGCTTATCCCGCAGGACCCAAGCGCCACGTTACACTTCTCGGCGGCGGCCTTAAAAACGTAAACTCCACCTACACCAACGACCAAATCGACGCCGCTGTTCGTTGGATAATGACGGAAAACAACTGCAAACTTACCGACGAGTATAAAAAGAGTGTTGAAAACAACCTTAAAAATGCTCAGGAAGCAGGCTACCTTATCGGCGTTAAAAACATGTCTACATGGAAAAACGATACCGAGTCTATTAAATATCGTAACGAGCTTATAGACAAATACACAAATATCAATCCCAACCAGGTAAGACTCTACAACGAGTTCGTTGCCGATTGCCCGGCGGAAATTCAGGCAGAAGAGCCTGTTTGTGCACAGGAACTTTATAGCATTCTCGACAGCTGTATTCAAGAGGTTCTCACCGATAAAAATGCAGACTGCAAAGCGCTTATAAAGAATGCAAATAAGGACTTCCAAAAGAACTATTTGGATAACCTTACCTATTAATTTGTTAATGTCTCGGCCGCCGTGCCGCGGCCGAGATAAAATAATATTGTATATTTAAGAAAGTGGGGACTAAAAATGAAATTTAAAAGATGTTTAAGTCTAATACTTGCAACTTGTGTAATATTCAGCTGTACCTCGGTTTTCGGCGTGGTAGCTTCAGCTGCTGAAAATACTTCGGCAGAAAAAGTCCTTTTCAAAGAAACATTTAATAATACTTTTGATGATTCAAGTTATTGGGATCAGCACAATGCAACATTTTCAAATGACGAAATGGTAATTTCAGGCGAGTGCTACCCCTCATTAAGATTGTGCGATATTTTCAGAAAGAATGACTATGATTCAAAAAAATCATATGAAATTTCATACAAAGTGAAATTCGAGTGGTCTGAGGGTAGTGCTTTCAGCTGGAAATGCTATGATTATTATTGCACAGGCTTTAACGCTATCGGCGCAAGCATCGGCACAGACAAAAACTTTTTCGGAATGGTAAATGGTGTTGCCGACAAAAATAACGGTACAGACAGAACCGCTAAAGACAGTGTGAAAAACGGCAAGTGGTATACACTTAAAACCGAATTTTGCTTAGATGCTTCTCAAAAGTATGTAAAAAGAACTGTTGTAGATGAAAACGGCGTTGAAATTTACAGCAGAAGCGAAAATGGAATTCGTTCATACGATTTACAAGATAAATTGGTAGATTTTGCAACACCCGAAGATTTTGGAAATACTTTCTACTTTTGGGTAAATGTAACAACCAATACCGGCACAGCAAAAGCCACTGTTGATGATGTTTGTGTTAAAGAGGTTACACCGGTATATTCCGAAAATTTTAACAATATAGTTAAAGCAGATCTTCAATACAAGGGATTTAGTAGAATAACAGATACAGTTGATCTTGAAGAAGGCGCACTTTCCTTTGCTCCAGGTGCATATGTATATTTTGATATATTCAATAAAAATCAAAATACAGTATATGAATTAAAATATGATATAATGGCAAAAAATGGCGGCGGAACAAAAGGCGGATTGAACTTTTACACTGGTGATACTGATCCTGTATCTCTCGGAATGTTCAATTCCAATAATGGATTTGCAACTCGCAGATATGTATATTCATCTGGAAACACAATTACCGGAACAGTTGCCGGCAAATGGTATACAGTAGTTGTAGAATTTTGTGAAAATGCCGATAATAATTTCATATCTTATACTTTGATTGACAAAGAAACCAGCGATGAACTTGGCAATTATACCTATAGTACTCTTGAACGTCAGACAGGTACTTTGGCAGCTACCGGAAATCACACTAACTTCTGCTTGTGGAACAGACAAGATGATATCGGCGTTAATGAACCTACAACCGGCGAAACATATCTCATAGACAATATTTCTTTAAGACCAATTGATGAAGAAGTATCTACAATTTTATTGAATGAAAACTTTGATGAAAAATCATTTAGTGGCACTAAAATTGAAGGAACCGCGTTTAGAGATCTTGATGGTATCGGAGCTATTTCTGATAACACATTAGAGCTCGGAAAAGGCGCATATATTTACTTTGATATTCCCGCTAAAACCAGCAAAACAGATTCTTACAGATTGACCTATGATGTAAAGGTTACAGGGGAAACTACGACCTCAGGCGGTGAGGGTTCTCTTACAATTGTTTCAGATGGCAACCCGGGATATCTTCTCGGTTCGTTTAACCCGTTAATCGGCCTTGTTGGAAATAAAACTCCTTCAGCGGAGAAAACCGATAGATTAATACCTGTTACAGACGGAAACGACAAGTGGTATACTGTTACAGCGGAATTTTGTGAAAACCCCGCAACAAGCTTTATGAGATATACTCTTACAGAGCGCGAAAGCGGAACTGTATTGGGAACATATCTTTGCCCTTACCTTGAAAATACAAATAGCTTAGGAGAGATAGAGGCGTATCCTACAAGCTACTATTTGTGGAATAGAGGCGGCAACGAAACAAAAGTATATGTAGATAACTTTAAATTTGAAAAGATTATTACACCATCAGTATATTTCAACGACATTAAAGTTACCGATTATGCAGGCACGGCAAGCGCTATAAAAAATAAACTTACACCTGATGTTAAAAACATCAGCGTAAACTTTACAGCGGGAATGGACGCTACTTCCGCAAACAGCAAAATTACATTAAAAGAGAGTGACGGCGCCGCTGTTGATGCTACATATGCTATAAGCGGCAAGTCGGTAGTAATTACTCCCAAAGCTATGCTCAAACCCGAAACCGAATATCAGATTTCGGTTGCCGACGGAATAGTTTCTTCTCACGGCGCAAAAACCAAGGGCGGCGCAACTGTTGATTTTGTTACTACTGCTGTTGTAAGAGTGGGCGGCGTAGATCTCAGCATTTCAAAGCTCAACGACATTTCGGCAAATGCTGAATTTACCGTTACAGGTGTTGTTGCAAATACAGAAAATACGGAAGCTACCGCATATGTAATCGTTGCTTTCTATGCAAAAGGTGAACTTAAAAACATTCAGCCTCAGGCAATTGCAATGAGCGCAAATTCTGCAAAGAATATAAACGCTACGTTCACAGCTCCTGCTGACATGACAGGCATTGATTCAATGAAAGTGTTCCTCTGGAGCGACCTTGACTCAATCAAACCTTGCATGGAAAACATCACAATTGTACCCGGTACAAACGAATAATAAACTAATGCCGAAACAGGGAGCGGGCAACTCTGCTCCCTGTTTTGCAAATAAACACCACGGAAAAAACATTTTATACAAGGAGCGTGGAAAATGAAACATAAATCACAGCGCATGGTGCGTTTTCGCAACAATTTGGACGCATGGATACTTATGCTCCCAATGGTAATTATTTTGTATCTTTTTGTATGGCGTCCCACTGTTTTGGGCGCGGTTTGGTCTTTCTTCAGAATGAGAGCATACACTGTTCTTGATTTTTGCGGATTAGACAACTACATAAAAGTTTTAAGCCACACCCAGTTTTTGCCAATGCTTTGGAACACTATAAAATATGTGTTATGGTCTTTTATTATAGGCTTTTTGCCGCCGCTTTTTATTGCCATTATGATAAACGAAATTGTGCATTTTAAAAACGGCTTCAGAGTGCTTATATACGTTCCGGCTGTTATCCCGGGCATTGCGGCAATGCTTATGTGGTACTTTATGTATTACCCCGACCAGACAGGTCTTTTAAACATGATTCTCGCAAAATTCGGCGCGGCTCCCAAACAGTGGCTAAACGACCCGTCGTTTACAATTATAGGAATTATAATTTATTCCACTTGGAAAGGCTTCGCGGGAACAATGCTTTTATACTACGCATCGCTCCAGGGCGTATCTACTGAGCTTTACGAGGCGGCTATCATCGA
Source organism: uncultured Oscillospiraceae bacterium (assembly GCA_964606825.1). GTDB lineage: Bacteria > Bacillota > Clostridia > UMGS1810 > UMGS1810 > CAKSIN01. The sequence continues at coordinate 19,571 of CAZSIY010000005.1, forward strand.
CGGTGCCGGCCCCTTTACCAGGCTTTGGAACGTTACCCGCCCCGCGATTGAAGGACTTTTGCTTTTGCAATTTGTCCGCCAGATAATAAGCGTGTTCCAAATTATGCAAGAACCTCTTGCTATGACGGGCGGCGGCCCCAACGGCGCTTCAACTTCACTCTCTTACCAGCTCTACCAATACGGTTTTAACAGCGGCGGTAAGGGAACGGGCCTTGCAATGGCTTTGGGCGTAATAATATTCTTAATACTCATCGTGTTTACAATATTCTATTTTTGGCTCAACCGCAAGGTAGAAGACAGATACTAAAAGAGGAGGAACTGATATATGAAAAAATTTAACACAAAGCAAGCAGGAATGCTTAGTTCTTCCGATTTAAAAGGATTTTCAGGAAAACTTATATATTGGATATTTTTTGCATGTTTGGTAATAATGTCGCTTATATCGATTATTCCCGCGATATGGACAATTTTTACCGCTTTTAAAGACACTCAGGAAATTTACCAAGGTTTCAGCTTTTTCCCCAAGGATTTAAGCTGGAACAGAATAGTTACAAGACTTTCCGAGTCTTGGAAAGCGCTTCAGCTCGGAAGTTCGTTTATAAACACAATAGTAATGTCTTTGGGAACTCTCGCAATTCATATTATTGTGTGCGGATTTGGCGGCTATGTGCTTTCAAAGCTGAAGCCTACGGGTTCAAAACTCATTTTCACCTTGGTTGTGTGGACAATGATGATGCCCGGGCAAATAAGAATGGTGCCAAACTACATTTCCTGGCTCCACTTCCCCTTTGCTTCGGAAAACGGCCTCGGCGTTAGCCTTTTAGATACTTTTTGGCCCATGTGGCTAAGCGGCGGAGCAGATACCTTTGCGGTTCTTCTCTTTAAAAATACGTTTGACGGACTTTCCAATTCTTACGTTGAAGCCGCAAAACTTGACGGTTGCACAAATTACGGAGTATTTTTCAAAATTATGCTTCCACTTGCAACCCCGGTTATTATATTCCAGTCTATAAATGTTCTCTCGGGCGCGTGGTCAGACTTCTTTACGCCTCTTCTCGTGCTCGACCAAATAAGCGTTGTGCCGCTTAAGATTTATAGGCTCAAAAGCATGACCGGTATCCAAATGAATACCTACTTTATGGCGCTTGTGTTTGCAAGTATCCCGCCGTTCCTTATATTTGTTGTGTTCCAAAGACAAATTCTCGGCGGTATAAACGTTGGCGGCGTAAAAGGTTGATATTTTTGTACTGCAAAAATCCCTCGATTTAAAGGTAGGTAGTGATAAGGAAGCATTGCTAAATATTATTACTTACCGACAATT
>CAZSIY010000006.1:0-19088 GCA_964606825.1 uncultured Oscillospiraceae bacterium
ATTATTGAGAGCTTAACAAGCGCACAGTTAAGAACAGACCTTCCAGAGCTTTGCATAGGTGATACCGTTAAGGTTCACGTGCTTATCAAAGAAGGTTCAAGAGAAAGAATCCAGGTGTTTGAAGGAACAATCATTTCCAAAAAACACGGCGGTATTGCCGAAACTTTCACAGTAAGACGTGTTTCTTACGGTGTAGGTGTGGAAAGAACTTTCCCGGTAAATTCTCCTAAGCTGGCTAAAATCGAAGTTGTCAGAAAAGGTAAAGTAAGAAGAGCAAAACTTTACTACTTGCGTGACAGAGTCGGTAAGGCTACAAGAGTTAAAGAGAAAATATGAGTTTTCTGTTGCGGCGGTTGGTCTTTTCAGCGTTGCAAATCACATGGATGCTATGGTCAAACGTCAAGTTGGTCATAGCATTTGTGATATTACGGAGTTTTATATGGAGGTGCCATTATGGACGAATTTAACAACGAGCAAAATAATGTTTCCGATCAGGAAACCGTAGCTGTACAAGATACGGGAAAAGAACCGTTCAATTGGAAAAAAGAAGCGGTAGACTGGTTTTTGTCAATAGCGGTAGCACTTATTATTGCGCTTTTGATAAGAAGATTTGTTTTTACCTTGGTAAGAGTTGACGGACCGAGTATGAACCCCACTCTTACTCATGGAGATACTTTGTTTACTTCAAGGCTTATGTATACGCCTAAAGTCGGCGATATTATTATTTTCAGGCCTCCGGCAAGTCCCAAAACTCCGTATGTAAAAAGAGTTATCGCAACTGAAGGTCAAACCGTGGATATTGACCCTGCAACGGGCGCGGTTAGCGTAGACGGCAAGGTGTACGACGAAACGTACATCGCCGAGCCTATTTCGCCGAGCCGTTTGGGAAATATGGAATATCCGTACACGGTGCCCGAAGATACGGTTTTTGTGCTTGGAGATAATAGAAACAACAGTCACGACAGCCGCGACAGCGACGTTGGCGCAGTTCCTGTGAAAAACATAATTGGCAAGGCGCAAATAAGATTGTTGCCGCTTTACGATTTCGGTTCTTTGTATAAATAAAATTCAATGAGGTTGTAGAAAACGCGGGTTTTTTACAACCTCGTTTCGCTTAAAACATTTGCAAGGTGGTAAATTACATGGAAGAAATATCAACAACAAATATTAACTGGTTTCCGGGACATATGACGAAAACCAAGCGCATGATGGCGGAAAATCAAAAACTTATAGACGTCGTCGTGGAAATGGTTGATGCGAGAATACCCTTAAGCAGTCGCAACCCGTCAATAGATGAAATTTTCCCGTCCAAACCGCGAATTTTAGTTCTGAACAAGTGCGACATTGCTGACGATAAATTAACCCGTGAATGGGAAAAATATTTTTCGGAAAAAGGTATTTGTGTTATGGCGGTGTCTTCTACTGGCGGAAAATCCATAAACGGTATTTTCGATGCATGCCGTGAAATTTTAAAAGAAAAAATCGAGCACGAGCGAGAGAGAGGGCTTGTAAATCGTTCTGTGAAAATAATGGTTGTGGGAATTCCGAACGTTGGAAAATCTTCACTTATAAATAAGCTTTCGGGCAGAAAAAATGCAATAACCGGCGATCGTCCGGGAGTAACGAGGGGCAAACAGTGGATAAGGCTAAAAAACGGATTTGAGCTTTTAGATACCCCGGGTATTCTTTGGCCGAAGTTTGAAGATAGACTTGTGGGGGAGAGATTGGCATTTACCGGCGCAATAAAAGACGATATACTCGACATTGAGGAAATTGCCTGCATTTTGATGAACTTCTTGCGCGACAATTACCCCGAGTCGCTCGAAATGCGTTATAAGATGACCAATATTGAAAACCTTACGGGATACGAACTTTTAACTTTGATGGGCAAAAAAAGAGGGTTTGTTGTGTCCGGCGGCGAAATAGATACCGAGAGAGCCGCAAAGATTCTTCTTGACGAATTCAGAGGAGCGAAACTCGGTAAAATTACACTGGAAAAACCTGAAAACATGCAGAGGTGACACGCTTTGGAATGCAAAATGCTTGAATACGAAAACAAATATTACGATAGGGGATATTCGCTTGTTGCCGGCGTTGACGAGGCGGGTAGAGGACCGCTTGCCGGGCCTGTTTTCGCTGCGGCGGTCGTGTTTGAAAAAGGAACCGTAATAGACGGCATAAACGACTCAAAAAAACTTTCTGAGAAAAAAAGAGAAGAACTTTTCGACATAATTTGCGAAAAAGCACTTTATTACAAAATAGTCAGTGTTGACGAAAAAGAGATTGACAGGATAAATATTTTAAATGCATCGCTAAAGGCGTTTGAACTTGCCGTAAAAGGCCTCGGGAAACTGCCAGACGTCACTTTGATTGACGGAAACCGTTGCAAGGAAGATTTCCCTACGAAATATGAAACCGTGGTAAAAGGCGACGCAAAAAGTATGTCTATTGCCGCGGCATCTATTTTGGCAAAGGTTTCCAGAGATAGATATATTGTTGGTCTTGACAGCGTTTATCCCGAATATAATTTTAAGAAGCACAAGGGTTATCCCACAAAAGAGCACAAGGAGGCAATTGCTAAATATGGTCCGTGTCCGATACATCGTTTGACTTTCGGCGGGGTTAAGGAGCATGTGAAATGAACAGCGTTTCAATAGGCCGTTATGGCGAAGAGATTGCCGTGGAGTATTTGAAAAGCCTGGGTTGCGAGATTTTAAAACGAAATTACGTGGGCGCTCACGGTGAAATTGACGTAATAGCAAAAAAAGGTTCTAAACTCATGTTCGTTGAAGTTAAAACCCGAAGAAATACGAATTTCGGCTACCCGAGCGATGCGGTGAATTATCAAAAACAAAGAAAAATAATAAATGCGGCAAGAGCGTTTGTTTTAAAATACAAAGATTATGAAGAAATATCTTTTGACGTCTGCGAAATTTATATCGATGAAAGAAAAATCAATTATATCGATAATGCTTTCGTTTGGGAGTGAAATTTTTGAAATATTTTGATTGCCACTGCGATACGCTCTTAAAAATGTACAAAACAAAAAAATCGTTTGCGAAAAACGGATTTGATGCCGATATGAGCTTTATTTTGCCCTCCGACGAGGCACATGTGGTTTGTGCGGTGTTTAATGACGGCAGCTTGAAAAGACGCGATATGATTGAAATTTTTAAGTTTTTTCGCTCGCAAAGCTTTTCGCAAGGTAAGGCGTACCTTTCAGTGGAAGGACTCGGCAATCAGCCGGATTTTAAGCTCTGCGACGTGGTGCTTTATGCATCATATGGCGTCAGAATGATGAGCCTTTCCTGGAACTATGACAATATACTGTCCGGCGGTGCTTTGGGAAGTGGGAGAGGACTTACTCTGCACGGCAAAAATGTGCTTTGCGAAATGGCAAAATGCAACGTAATTGCCGATATATCTCATGCAAGCGAGCGCGCGGCGGAAGAAATCGCTTATGTTTTCCCTAAGCCTATATGCGCTAGCCATTCAAATTCTGCCACTGTGTTTGAACATAAAAGAAATTTGAGCGACAATATTATAAGAAAAATATCCAAAAGCGGCGGCGTTGCCGGAGTTACGTTTTGTCGAGAATTTGTAAATGGCAAAAATTCTTCTATTGACGACCTTTTTCGGCACATAGAGCACATCGTAAAAATCGGCGGCGCAGGTTGCGTTGGTATCGGCAGTGATTTTGACGGATGCGAAAATAAAGTTGACGGTTTGGAGTATTGCGGCGGTATTTATACTCTTATAGATAAAATGTTGACTAAAAATTACAGCGAAACTTTCATAAATCGGCTTTTGTTTGGAAATTTTAGCGAATTATTTAAAAAATATGAATAATCTGTTTGAAAAACTTGCATTTTCAAACGTTCTGTGATAGAATAGTAAACGTATGATGATGTAAAATTTTAATGCAACAGAGCGGAGGAAGTTAAAATGGAAATATCAGAGAAGTTTAAAGGAATATCACCGTCACCTACATTGCTTATAGACTCTAAATTTAAGCAGATGAAAGCGGACGGTCTCGACGTTGTGGGATTTGGAGCGGGCGAGCCGGATTTCGAAACCCCTCAGCACATAAAAAATGCGGCAATAGAAGCCATAAACAACGGTTTTACCAGATATACTCCCGCTTCGGGCACTCTTGAATTAAAAAGAGCAATTTGCATGAAGTTTTTAAGAGATAATAACCTTGAATACAGTACAAGTCAAATCGTGGTAAGCAATGGCGCAAAACATTCGCTTATAAATGCTTTCGGCGCTATTTTGAACCCCGGCGATGAGGTTATAATACCTGCGCCTTATTGGGTAAGTTACCCCGAAATGGTTAAATATAACGACGGCGTTCCTGTAATTCTTCACACAAAAGAAGAAAACAACTTCAAATTCTCGTCAAAAGAGTTTGAAGATATGATTACGCCCAAAACAAAGGCTCTTGTTTTAAACAGCCCCAGCAATCCCACGGGCATGGTGTACAGCGAAGATGAACTCCGTGCAATTGCCGATGTTGCCGTAAAACACAATATATATGTCATTTCCGACGAGATATACGAGTATCTTATCTACGACGGTGTAAAGCACGTGAGCATTGCTTCTTTTGGAGACGAAATAAAAGACCTCGCAATTATAATAAACGGTGTTTCCAAAACTTACGCCATGACAGGTTGGAGAATAGGCTATACCGCTTCAAATGAAAAAATAGCAAAGGCTATGTCCAATGTTCAAAGCCACACCACGTCAAACCCCAACTCAATTGCACAGGTTGCGGCGACAGCGGCGCTTGACGGCCCCCTTGACGACCTTGAAATGATGAAAAAAGCGTTTGACGACCGCAGACGTTACATGGCGGAACACATAAATGAGATTGAAGGCGTAAGTTGCCTCTTGCCACAGGGCGCATTTTATGTTATGATGAATATATCGGATCTCATAGGAAAAACAATAAAAGGAAAACTTATAAAAGATGCCGATGATTTTTCGGAAGTATTTCTTGAAGAAGAGCTTGTTGCCGTTGTTTCCGGCAAAGGATTTGATGCGCCGAACTACGTTCGTTGGTCATATGCCACAAGTCTTGATAACATAAAAGAGGGAATACGCCGCTTAAAGAACTTACTCGGCCAATAACATTTGAAATTTTGGGAGCTGTAAAACTTGCGGCTCCTTTACAATACAAGGAGGATACATATAATGCGAGATACTTATGAAAGCCCGTTAAATTCCAGATATGCAAGCCGCGAAATGCAGTTTCTTTTTTCGCCCGATAAAAAATTCAGAACATGGAGAAAACTTTGGATAGCTCTTGCCGAATCTGAAAAAGAACTCGGTCTTAAAATTACCGACGAGCAGATTGATGAACTAAAAAGTCATGCGGAAGATATCAATTACGAAGTTGCCGCAGAACGCGAAAAAGCAGTTCGTCACGACGTAATGAGCCACGTGTACGCTTACGGTGTGCAGTGCCCGAAAGCCAAAGGAATTATCCATTTGGGCGCTACAAGTTGCTACGTTGGAGATAATACAGATATTATAATAATGACTGAAGCTCTTGAGCTTGTAAGAAAGAAAGTTGTAAATGTTATCGCCCTTCTTTCCGATTTCGCAATGAAATATAAGGATATGCCTACTTTGGGATTTACCCATTTTCAACCCGCACAGCTTACAACCGTGGGTAAAAGGGCGAGCCTTTGGATACAGGATTTGATGATTGACCTTGAAAATATCGAACATCAGCTTTCAAAAGCAAAACTTCTCGGTTCAAAAGGTACCACGGGAACCCAGGCAAGTTTCTTCGAACTTTTCGACGGTGACCACGACAAGGTTAAAAAACTTGATAAAATGATAGCCGAAAAGCTCGGATATAATGACGTTTTCGCGGTTTCCGGACAGACATATACAAGAAAGCTAGACTCCGAGATGCTCAGCATTTTAAGTCTTGTTGCCCAAAGTGCTTATAAATTCAGCAACGACATAAGACTTTTGCAGAATTTGAAAGAAATCGAAGAACCTTTTGAAAAAAACCAAATCGGTTCATCTGCAATGGCGTATAAGAGAAATCCGATGCGTTGCGAAAGAATTTCTTCTCTTGCGAGATATGTTATAACAGATGCGTTAAACCCCGCTATTACTGCATCTACCCAGTGGTTCGAAAGAACACTTGACGACAGTGCGAATAAGCGTATTTCTGTTGCCGAAGCATTTTTAGCTACTGACGCCATTTTGGAAATATACATCAACGTTGTAGACGGATTGGTTGTATATCCCAAAGTTATTGAACAGCACATTGCAAACGAACTTCCATTTATGGCTACCGAAAATATTCTTATGAGTGCCGTAAAAAAGGGCGGCGATCGCCAGGAATTGCATGAAAAAATAAGAATACATTCCATGGAAGCCGGGAAAACGGTTAAAGTTGAGGGTAAGAAAAACGACCTCATAGAAAGAATTGCCGCAGATCCCGCATTTGACGTTGACGCAAAAGAGCTGGAAGCCGTTCTTTGTAGCAGAGATTATGTGGGCAGAGCACCGGAACAAACTCAGGAATTTATCGAAGAGTGCGTAAAACCCATGCTCGAAAAGAATAAAGACATTCTCGGAATTAAAGCAGAACTTTTTGTTTAATCTTAAAATGCGGTTTTGCTGAAACGGAGGACTTTTTGTGGATAAGGTGAATGTTCTCGGCGTTAAGGTTGGAAAATACAGTATCGATACCGCCGCCGATAAGATAATGGAATATATGGAAAAGGGTGAAAGGCGAAAAAGCGTTTTTACGCCCAATTCCGAAATTATAATGCTCGGTTACAAAGACCCCGAGTTTTGTAAAATTTTAAATGATGCGGATATTTTAACCGCCGACGGAATAGGCGTTGTGTACGCTTCGAAAATTTTAAAAAATCCCATAAGCGAGCGTGCGGCGGGATATGACGTAGCGTGCAAAGTGCTTTCGAAAATGGCGCCTTTAGGCATGAGCGTGTATCTTTTCGGTGCAAAGCCGGGCGTTGCGCAAACAGCGGCCGAAAATATACAAAAAAAGTACCCCGGAGTTGTTGTTTGCGGCTGTGCCGACGGCTATTTCGATGCCGACAAAGAAAAACTCATTATAGCGGATATCAATGAGAAAAAGCCCGATATGCTCTTTGTTTGCCTCGGAGCTCCGAAACAGGAAAAGTGGATTTCTTCCCATAAAAGTGAGCTTGATTTCGGCGTTGCAATGGGTATAGGCGGCAGTCTTGACGTATTCGCCGGCAACGTAAAAAGAGCGCCGAACTTTTTTGTAAAACTTGGCATAGAGTGGCTTTACAGGCTCATCAAAGAGCCAAAAAGGGCAGGGAGAATGTTGGTTTTGCCAAAATTCGGATTTACTGTTCTTTTAAACGGAAGAAAATTTAAACAGGAGTAATAAAAATGAATGTTGAATTATTGCAATATAATCCTGAATGTGAAAAAATAGTCGCCGCGGCGGCAAAACTTTGCTATTCTTCGTCTGGAATAGAGGGGATTTTGAACGGGCTCGATGCCGAAAAAACGCAGGCTTTTATAGAGCGTCTTATGAGCATGGGGCACGAAAGTCCGATAGAGCATATTACATTTACTTTCGGAATTGAGGGCGTTTCGCGCAGTTTGCTTGCTCAGTTTACAAGACACAGAATGGCGAGCTTTAGCGTTAAATCTCAAAGATATGTAAATGAGGGCAACTTTGAGTTTATTACTCCGCCGCAAATTGCCGAAAACGACAAAGCGCACGCGCTTTTTAAAGAAGCAATGGCAGACGATGTTAAAAAATATAACGAAATTGCCGATATTTTGTCGCAAAAGAATTTTGAAGATTATGTTTCAGAGGGAAAAGACGAAAAAACAGCGCGCCGTTTAGCTGAAAAAAAGGCTATTGAAGATGCGCGTTATGTTCTTTCCAATGCTTGTGAAACAAAGATTATAGCAACTTTTAACGCAAGGAGCCTTCTTAACTTTTTCAAAGAGCGTTGTTGTGAGCGCGCACAATGGGAAATTCGCGATATGGCTTGCCGAATGTTGTTGCTCGTAAAAGAAGTTGCGCCTACAATATTCGAACACGCCGGCCCGCCGTGCATTTTGGGCAAATGTCCGGAGGGGGCAATGAGTTGTGGAAAAGCGTCGGAAAAGAAAAAGTTGTTTTTGGGTGAGTGAGGATGAAAAAACTTATAGTTATAGAGGGTGTTGATGCCAGTGGAAAGCAAACTCAAAGTGACTTGCTTTATGAGCGTTTGAAAAAATATGATATAAAGGTAAAAAAGATTTCGTTTCCGAATTATTCAAGCGACAGCTCTGCGCCCGTAAAAATGTATCTCGGTGGAGCGTTCGGAAATGATGCCGATGACGTAAATCCCTATGTAGCATCAACGCTTTTTGCCGCAGACCGGGTGGCAAGCGTTTTCGGCACGTGGCGAAAAGATATTGCCGAAGCCGATGTTGTAATTGCCGATAGATATGTAACTTCAAATATGATACATCAGGCATCGAAAATAAAATCGCAGATTGAAAAAAACGCTTTTCTTGATTGGCTCTACGATTTTGAGTATGATAAATTGGATCTTCCCAAACCCGATTTGGTGCTGTTTTTGGATATGCCGGTTGAAAATGCCGTGCAGTTAATGGAAAATCGCGCAAATAAAATCGATATGTCCGAAGTAAAAGATATCCATGAGTCTGATATAGCCTACCTTGAAGCATCATACGATAACGCGGTTTTCGTTGCACAAAAATACAGCTGGCAAACGGTAAAATGTACCAAAAACGGAAAAATTAAAAGTATAGAAAAAATATCCGATGAGATATATAATGCGGTTTTGTCGCTGATTTTATAGTTACATGCGCCCGTAGCTCAGCGGATAGAGCACCGGCCTCCGACGCCGGGTTGCCGTAGGTTCGATTCCTATCGGGCGCGCCAAGAAAAAAAGCACTTCTTCGGAAGTGTTTTTTTCATCTAAATTCGCTTTGTGCTGAAAGTACAAAATTTAGATTTGAATTATTACATCTATAATTGTAGCCGTGTCGTAAGACGGTATTTTGCGTTGTATTATTCATTTTTCACTGTTTATCATTCACTGCCTGCCTTTTTGCGATTTTTTTCCAATTGAAAAATGCATACACGTCATTTGTGAGAAATGCCGCAAAGCATATTACCACCGAAAGGTAAGCGCTATCGTGAAGAGATGCTAAAGTCCAGAGAATTATGAGCACAATGTCGTTTGCGGCGTAGCCGAGCGCAAAGTAAGGACTGCGTTTTGATGTGAGATACACAGCCGCAAAACTTGTGGCAACAGATACCGTGCTCCAAAAGATATTTGCGGTGTTCAGTGCACTTAAAATAAAATAGAAAATTGCCGTAACGCCGGCGGTGAGAAACGCAAGAAAAGTGTATTCCTTTTTTGAAACCGATGTATTTACGGTAACTTCCGACTTTTTGCCCTTGTAGGGATTTTTAAGCCAAGTAATGAGCGAAAATAAAGACATGGGCATTGTCATGCAAACGTAAGTGAACATTTCGCCGTAATATGCAAATTCGAGGGATATGTAGCCGTAGACAAGCGAAAAAATCACCATAAGCGCGGGCCCGAGCGGATTTCCTTTTGCGTTGAAGGTAAGGGAAGTAACGCCTAAAAGCGACGATAAAATCGACAAAAATCCGCTGTCTTTGCCTATAAGTATTGCCGATAAAATAATCGCTGCCGACGAACATGCCCAAAGCACAAGTTCCGATTTTGAAAAATAGTTAAGCATTGATTTGATTTTTTTCATAATAACCTCCGTTTGTTCGACAAAAAAATAAGCACTTGCTTTCATGTCTTCTAAGACCTAACGACATGTAAACAAATGCTACCCGGTGGCAGTCGAACTGTTAAACTTTGTATAGTATAACATAGACTTTGCGCATTGTCAATGAAAAAATCAAATATGTGTTGCAATTGCCCAAAAAATATGTTAGAATACATACATATTAATATATTGGAGATATCAAAATGGCTATTGAATTTAAAAACAATATTTTTCATCTTTACAACGAAAATATAAGTTACTGCATGAAGCTAACCTCTTTGGGTGATTTAATGCATGTATGGTGGGGAAAAAGGCTTTACGATCCGAGTTTTGACTTTAACGCTGGCGAGCGTGCAAGTCCTACCGTGTGTGAAAGCGAAAAACGCAGGGATTACTCTCTTGAAACTCTTCCGCTCGAATATCCTTTTTACGGCACTTCCGATTTGAGAGAACCTGCGGCAGTGGTGGAGCTCGCAAGCGGAAACAGAGTTTGCGAGCCACGTTTTTCGTCGTATAAAATATATAACGGCAAGCCTAAAATTGACGGTCTCCCGGCCGTGTATGTTCAAAGCGAAACCGAGGCGCAAACGCTTGAAATCGTCCTTTGTGAAAAAGCGGGGGTTAAAGTAACGCTTTATTACACGATTTTTGATGAATTTGATGCCGTTTGCCGTAGTACCAAGATAGAAAACATGTCAAATGAAGAAATGTTTATAGAAAAAATTTCGTCTGCAAGCATGGATTTTTTGGACGACAATTATAAATATTTGCATCTCTACGGCACCCACGCAAAGGAAAAACAGGTTGAGTTTTGCGATGTGCACAAAGGAACGCAAGGCTTTGAGTCAAGGCGCGGAATGTCAAGTCATTTCGACAATCCTTTTGTTGCGATTGCCGATAAATCGGTGGGTGAAGACAACGGAAATGTTTATGGAATTTCTCTTGTTTACAGCGGAAACCACTTCTTTAGAATAGACAGCGACAATTACGAAATGATGAGAGTGCAAACCGGCATAAATCCTTTTAATTTCAGGTGGAAACTTGAAAGCGGAGATAGTTTTTCGTCGCCCGAGGCGGTACTGGTTTATTCGAAAAACGGATTGGGAGATATGTCTCGCACCTATCATGAGCTGTATCGAACGCACCTTTGCCGCGGCATTTGGCGTGATGAGGTTCGTCCGATACTTTTAAACAGTTGGGAAGCGGCATTTTTCGATTTTAATGAAGAAAAAATTCTGAATTTTGCCAAAAAGGGCAAAGAACTCGGCATAGAACTTCTTGTGCTCGACGACGGCTGGTTCGGAAAACGCGATAATGACGACTCGTCGCTGGGAGATTGGTTTACAGATAAGAGAAAACTCCCGCACGGACTTGGATATTTGGCAGAAGAGATAAACAAAATGGGCCTTAAATTCGGCTTGTGGTTTGAACCTGAGATGATTTCCAAGGAAAGTGAACTTTATAAAAATCATCCCGATTGGCTTATTTCAACGCCCGAGAGAGCTCCGCACCCGGCAAGGCAACAATACGTGCTTGACCTTGCGCGAAAAGAAGTGCGCGAATATGTGATAAACGCTGTGTGCGACGTATTAAAAAGCGCAAATATAGAGTACGTAAAATGGGATATGAACCGCTCTATATCAGACGCTTATTCAGTGTCGCTCCCGCGCGATAGGCAAGGCGAGGTTATGCATCGCTATATGCTGGGGCTTTATGAGGTGCTTGAAGCAATAACAAAAAAATTTCCCAATGTGCTTTTTGAAAGCTGTGCAAGCGGCGGCGGACGTTACGACCCCGGAATGCTCTATTATATGCCCCAAACTTGGACGAGCGACAATACAAATCCCTTGCATCGAATTCACATTCAGTACGGAAACAGCATGGTGTATCCTGCAATTACAATGGGTGCGCATGTCAGTGAAAGTGCCAAAAACTATCCTCTTGATTTTGCCGCGGCAGTGGCAATGGCAGGAAAATTCGGCTATGAACTTGACGTAACAAAACTTAGCGGCGAAGAGTGCGAAATTGTTAAAAAGCAGGTAGCTTTTTACAAAGAAATTCGCGAAATTATAGCTTTTGGCGAGCAGTATCGATTGGTAAATTCTGACAGCGAGAATTATTTTGCCTGGATGTATGTTTCAAAAGACAAGTCGGATGCAGTTGTAACCGTTGTTTCAAAGGTTGTCGAACCCAACGAGAGCAAAAAGCGCATAGTTTTAAAAGGCCTTGAAGAAACTTCCGTGTACGATTACAACGGCAAACTTTACAGCGGCTCATCGCTTATGAATTTGGGTATTGACTACGTAAATTGGAAAGATTATGATTGCAGAATTATAAGACTGAAAAAACAGTAGAACAGGAGAGAATGATATGGGAAAAAGTTTTTTGTTGTTTCCGCTTGTTTTCGCATTTATTCTCACATCGTGCTCAAACGGTGCAATAGGGCGTATAGGCGGTGCCGACGGCCCTACGGCAATATATGTGTCGGAAGGCAAAAAGCCTACAAAGTACGAAAAAGACGATATTGATATCGTAAGAGTAAATGGCGCTCTTTATTACGAAACGGATATCGATTACGACATTGACGGGAAAATTGGTGTAACCGACGGCAATTTGGAAAAGTCAGTGGAAAAATATGAAGTTCCGCAAAACGACAACGAGTGTAATTTCACGGGCGGCACGTTTTATAAAAACGGTACGGTGGAAAACACTTTGGAAGTGGCAGACGGCGATGAGTGGGTTGTATTTAAGCAAATCGACGCAAAATCCGAAATCTTAAACTACAAGTATTGTTTCACTCTTGAAAGCGAACTCAAAAACGATGTCGAAGAAAAAAAGTTTCTTGTGCTCTCAAACGAGAAAAATATAACATTTGACGATGCGGAATGTTTTTTAATCGGTTCCGATGTTGATAAAAAGAAAGATATATACGTTTTGCCCATTGAAGATTAATTTCAGCTGAAAACAAACAAAGAACACAAAACGAGTTCTTTGTTTGTTTTTTATTTATCTTTGAACACTTCCGGTGCGGTTTCCCGCCGCAAGAGCTTCAACTTCCTCGCGAGTTGCAAGGTTTACATCACCTATGATAGTGTGCTTCAGCGCGGAAGCCGCAGCGCCGAATTCTATTGCATCTTTGTAGTCTTTTCCGTCGAGAAGGCCGCAAATAAGTCCGCCTACAAAGCTGTCTCCACCACCCACGCGGTCAACGATGGGGCAGAAACGGTATTCGCTTGAGTGGTATATTTCGTGTTTTTCCGCGCTGTATATGCATGCCGACCATATGTTATCCGAGGCGGATTTCGGTATCCTCATGCTTGAAACAACATATTTGAAATTATATTTCTCAACCATTTTTTCGAACATTTCTTTGTATTCCGAAATTGTCGGAATTCCCTTTGAAAAGTCCATTCCATAGGGATTAAATCCGAGCACGCGGTCGCCGTCTATGCAAATGTCCACATATTGCATTAAATCGGACATCACGTCTTTAGCCTCTTCCACCGTCCAAAGTTTTTTTCTGTAATTTACGTCGCAAGATACCGTTACGTTTCTTTTCATGGCGGCTATGCACGCTTTTTTTGTAATTTCTCTCGCTTCTTTTGAAAGCGCGGGGGTAATTCCCGTAAAGTGCAACCAGTCGGCATCTTTGAATATTTCGTCAAAATCAAATTCGTCGGCACCGGCTTCAGATATTGCGGAATTTGCACGGTCATATACAACATTTGATGCCCTAACTGAGACTCCTGTTTCAAGAAAATATATTCCGAGCCTTTCTCCGCCGCGAACAATATGATTTGTTTCAACACCGTATTTTTTGAGCATTGCAACGGCACATTCGCCTATGGGATTGGCGGGCACTTTAGATACAAAATCGGCTTTGTGGCCGTAATTTGCAAGCGATAAGGCAACATTTGCTTCGCCGCCGCCGTAGTTTATTTCAAAAGTGTCCGACTGAATAAAGCGCTTGTTTCCCGGGGGAGAAAGGCGCATCATTATTTCTCCCAGTGTAACTGCTTTTGCCATAGCTGATGTCCTCCTCTTATTTCGAATATTTTGCTCGCGCTTCTTTTATATTTGCCACAAATTCCTTTGCCGTTTCGGTTATAAGGTTGAAGTTGCCTGTTTTTGCGCCCTTTGTAAGGGAACTTCCCGCACCTACGGCTACAACGCCGGCGCGTATCCATTCGCCTACGTTATCCGCATCAACGCCGCCAGTGGGCATAATGTTAGCTTGGGGAACAGGACCCTTTATGGCTTTTACCATGCCGGGGCCAAAAGCATCTCCGGGGAATAGTTTAATAATGTCGCAACCCATTTCGAGAGAACGAATTACGTCGTGAATTGTCATGCAACCGGGCATGCAAGGAATTGCGTAGCGATTGCAAAGCCTTATTGTTTCTTCGTCATAATAAGGGCTTACTATGTATTGCGCACCGGAAAGTATTGCCGTGCGAGCAGTCTGCGAGTCGAGCACAGTTCCCGCGCCTAAAATTATTTCATCATTTTTATAATAATCTGAAAGTTCGTCTATTACTTTGTGAGCTTTTGGAACGGTAAATGTAAGCTCGATTGCCTTTACACCGCCTTTTATACATGCTTCCGTTATTTTTTTTGCTTCGTCGGCATTTTCGGCTCTTACCACGGCTACAATGCCATCGTTTTTTATTCTTTGAATAACTGTTTGCTTGTCCATGTGCAACCTCCGTTTTGCGTTTGAGTGTTTATCAGATATATTCTATCATATAAATAAGTTTTTGTCAAAAAAATTTTGGCGGCCCCTTTTAAATTGCGGTTTACAAAAAAATTACCTTTAAAACCCCCTGCAAATGCCCTGTTTTAGGGTGGTTTACAAATTATTTACTTGCCTTTATGCGTGTAAGCTATTAAAATAATAGTATACAAAATATTATTATGAGGTGAGATTATGAAAGGTTTTGCAAAAAAAATCATCGCTTTGGCGGCTGTCGCTTCAATTGCAGTAACAGGAGCCGGATGCGGGAAAAAATCGGCAAATGATGCCGAAGTGACAAAAGTTACCCTTTGGAGCGGTGATGGTCACAGTAAGTCTTTTATGGAAGACCAGGTTAAAAAATGGAACAGCACAGTAGGAAAAGAGAAAGGTGTGGAAATTGAGTACGTAGTAAAATCGGGCGATCTCAGCCAGCAGATTGACCTCGGTATGGAAAACGGTACCGCACCCGACTTGTTTACATCATGCGATGCTCAAAAACTTGCGGCACAAGGTAAAATTGCACCGATTGACGACCTTAAAGGTTTACAACCCATAATCGAAAAATATTCCGATTATATGATGCCTTCAAGAGTAAAGATAGAAGGAAAAACATATTACATTCCATATTCGGCAACAGTTTACGGCCTTATATACAATGTAGACATGTTTAAAGCCGCAGGCCTTGTAGACGAAGACGGCAATGCAACTCCTCCCAAAACTCTCAAAGAGTTAAGAGAATATGCAAAGAAACTTACAAATGTTGAAAAGAGAGAATACGGAATTGTATTCCCCGGAAAATGGTCTGAATGGTATGGATGTGACGTTGCTAAAATGGCAGTTCCTTCATGCGGATACATAAGCGGTTACAATCCCAAAACTGGTGAGTACAACTACGATGCTGAGGGTGAAGTTATCAAAACTCTTATAGGCATTAAAAAAGATGGAAGTTATTACCCCGGTGCCGAAGGTCTTGATAACGACCCCGCAAGAGCTCGTTTCGCAGAGGGCGGCATAGCAATGAAAACAGCAGGAAGCTTTGACTACGGCGTTCTTACAGAGCAGTTCCCCGCAAAGATTAACTGGGCGGTAGCACCTTTCCCGGTTGCCGACGAAAATAACATGTACAAACAGCACATGGATGTAGGCGGCGGTTACTACATCAACTCAAAATCACTTGAAACATTGGGCGAAGATGTGTTTGTTACAGTGTTTGAGTTCCTCTACGGCGATGATCTTATCAAAGATGCATACAGCAAAGGTATGATAATTCCTCTTAATATGGATTTGGTAGGAAATACTAAGGTTGATCCTTCTCTCGAACACGGCGAGTGCTGGAAAGCATTCTGCGAACTTACAAGTGTAAGTAAGCCTTCACCGCTTTCGAGAAAGTCGGAAACAACAGGTAAAACAAGCCTCGGAAAACACTTCCTCAACGAAATTTGGCCCAACGCTTTAAGCGATGCCGAAATTGACAAATATGTTGCTCAGTGGGCAAAAGAAGTGAATGCGGGCGTTGAAGAATATGAAAAGATGTATCCCGCTTATGATCCTGAAGAACTTCTAGTTATAGTTCCGGATTGGGATGCTACAAGATAAAAAGGAGTTTTAAGAATGACGAAAATTAAGCCAAGGCATATAAATGAAGCACGCTCTATGGAATTACAGTGTTATGCTTTGCTCGCGCTTCCGCTTATAGGATTTTTTGTGTTTACCATCTATCCTATACTTTGGGCGGCGTCAAAGGCTTT
The DNA here is from genome assembly GCA_964606825.1 of uncultured Oscillospiraceae bacterium. Classification (GTDB taxonomy): domain Bacteria; phylum Bacillota; class Clostridia; order UMGS1810; family UMGS1810; genus CAKSIN01. Next base: position 16,282 of record CAZSIY010000006.1, read on the forward strand.
CTTCTTTGATGAGCTCATTCCCGGTCAACAGCGCTTTGTTGGATTTAAAAATTTTATAACGGCATTTTCCGATAAGGCATATTGGAACGGCTGGAAAGTAACTCTTCAATTTACTGTTATCAAATTGCCTATAGAGATAATGATTGCGCTTGTGCTTGCGGTTGCACTCAAGCAGAAATTAAAAGGTTCCGGATTTTACCGTGCAATGTATTTTTTGCCAACGGTAATTTCAACCACGATTGTTGCCGTAATATTTGCAAACATGTTTGATTATTTCGGTTTTGTAAACCACACGCTTGCAAAAATAGGTTTGCTTAAAGAACCCATAGATTGGTTTTCAAGTAAAAACGGAGCTCTTGCAATCCTTATTATAGGTTCAATGTGGGCGTGCTTCGGTACAAACGTGATCTACTTTACTGCGGCGCTTACAAATGTTCCCGAAGATCTCTATGAGGCGGCAACACTTGACGGTGCAAGTAAGCTCAGACAGTTTATAAGCATAACCGTACCTATGATAGCACCGGTTTTCCAAACTATATTGCTTCTCGGAATAAACGGTTCGCTTCAAACAGGCGAATATGTGGTTATTATGACGAACGGTGCACCCGGAGGAATGACGCACACTGCGGCATCCTACCTTATTTCGACATTCGTTCCCGGATTTGCTCAAGGAAGAGTAAATGTAGGATACGGCTGTGCACTTTCGCTCGTAAGTTCGGCAATATACGGTATGGTGGCACTTATCTATTCAAAGCTTAGCGCCAAAATGCAAAATGTTTATTGATAGGGAGGAGAAGAAAATGCATACAAAAAAATCATTTGTATCAAAGCTGATTACGTATACAATTCTCACTGCGCTCCTTATCGTAGTAGTATTTCCGATATTCAGCTTGATATTTGCGTCATTCAAAACAAATTCGGAGATAATGACTTCTCCGGAAAGCTTTTTCCCGAAGTCACCCACGCTTGATAACTACATTCAAGCGTGGAACTCCGATAACTTTAATGTAAGTACCATGCTTTTTAACAGTATTTGGTATGCAACGATTTCGGTTATCGTGAGCCTCTTCACATCGGCACTTTGCGGATATGTGTTTGCAAGGGGAGAGTTTAGAGGTAAAAAACTTATATTTGCGGTTTTCTCATCGCTTATGTTCGTGTCGCTGGGATCTATTACAATTTATCCCACGTTCGAAATACTCGGTATTTTCAATTTGAGTACTTCTCTTTGGGGCCTTCTTGTCATGCAGTGCTTCGGAATACCGGTTGTAAACATGTATATGGTAAGAGGCTTTGTAAACGCTCTTCCCAAAGAGCTTGACGAAGCGGCAAAAATTGACGGTTGTAATTTTACACAGATATTTTTCAGAATTATCCTTCCGAATTTAAGACCTGTTCTTATCACAATCGGAATGTTGGGATTTAACGGTTCATGGAACTCATACCTTATGCCTACATTGTTTACCATGTCGCGCCCTGAACAGCAAACCCTTATCGTGGGTATTATGGCACTTAAAAATTCCGGCGAAGCGGCATCTTCCTGGAACCTTATGTTTGCGGCAACTGTTATTGCCCTTGTGCCCGTACTCGTTGTTTACGCTTTTGGTAATAAGTACATAACCGATGGAATGGCGGCAGGAGCTGTAAAGGGTTGATATGTTTTTACTAAAATCCCATCAATGAAAAAGGAGAGAAAACATTTATGAAGTTAAAAAAGTTTTTCGCACTTTTTGCGGCGGCAAGCCTCGTTGTAACAAGCGTGGCAGTAACCGCAACAGCAAGCGATGACGACATTGTGGCAACTTACCTTGATTTTTCAGATGAAGAGGTTTGTCAAAGCTATATAGACAGTGCCGTATGTACTGATGGTGCTAAGCTTTCGGTTCGTTCAAAGTCACTTGGCGGTTTCGGATTTTTCGCCTCTTTCGATAAAGAAGCCGAGGGTGCTGGTAAGCCGTATGTTACATTCGATACGCAAATTGAAGCGGATAAATATTCATATGCCAAAATAGTTTATGCGTATTCAAAATGCAAAAATACAGATACCGCCGCAACTGATGATATGAAATCATACATCAAAATAGGTGATGGATCGGAAAATACCGTTGCAAATATATCGACAAACGGTTCTTCGCTCACGGATGTTGGCGGAAATGAGTATAAATCTTCCGAATATATAACAAATGCAAGAAAAACGTCGTTTGTTTCAACTGTACTCCCCATAAACAGCACAGACGGCGGCAAAGTGACGTTTTGTCCGGCATCTACCGCAGATGGCAAAGCCGTTGATTGTGCGGTGCTTGTAAAATACATTGCATTTTTTGAAAAAGAAGACGATGCCAAAAAGTTTGACATTGCCGTACAGGGTGCGGAATTTAAAAAGGATGGCGACGATACTGCTTACATCGGCGTTGTAAATCCTTTTGAAAACAAGATTGATATTACTCTTCCCAGGCTCTATGTAAAAGAAGACCAGTTTACTTTGGATAATATCACTGTTTCTTTGAATGGAAAACCCGTTTCGATAATTTCTTCGTCACTTGAAGGCTTTAGCGCAGTGTATACTGTTTCGAGCTTTGACGAAAGTGCTCACGAATGGACTGTAAATATAATCTGTGAGCAGGTAGACAGCGAAAATATCGCAAAAATGCTTCTTGATTTAAACGGAGCCGATGAAATCACAATCGGTGATACATTTGAAAATTGGGCATGGATAATAAATGACCAATGCGAAAATGTTTCCCTTATAACAGACACAACAAAAGATAAATTCTTGGGCGCGCTCGTATTGTCGGAAGAGCTTACCG
>CAZSIY010000007.1:0-18754 GCA_964606825.1 uncultured Oscillospiraceae bacterium
TCAGTCCTCCGTGAGAAAAACGTCGTTTTTGGGAAGTTTATGTATAAATGCGTTTCCTATGGATTTTAAAACGATATAATTTATTTTATCGCCCGCGCTTTTTTTATCAAGCAAGATTATTTCATGCGCGGCTTTTGCGTTAAAGGTATAATCTTCAAACAAGAGATTATATTTTTCCAAAAGGCATTTTAATTTTTCGCTTGTACCAACCTCGGTGATGCCTTTATTTTCGGTTTTTTGCGTGATTTTAAGCATACCTATCGCCACCGCTTCGCCGTGGGTATAGGTTTCGTAATTGCCCATTTTTTCCACGGCATGGCCGAAAGTATGGCCGAAGTTTAAAAGCATGCGCTCGCCGAGGTCGAACTCGTCGTTTTCCACGATTTGCTTTTTGATTCTCACGCATTTTTCGATAACTTCTTCCATATTTTTATCAACGTCATCAAACAAAAGGTTAAAAAGACCCTCGTCGCGTATTGCGCCGTATTTTATAACTTCCGCCATTCCGTCGCTGAAAACTCTTTCGGGAAGAGTTTTTAAAAACAATGGGTCAATTATCACCCTGCAAGGGGGATAAAAGTTACCCACCAAATTTTTGCCTTCGGGCAAATCTACCGCCACTTTTCCGCCTACGGAGCTGTCTACTTGAGATAGCAAGGTGGTGGGAACCTGGATAAATTTAATTCCTCTTAAAAAGGTTGCCGCGGCAAAACCCGCAAGATCGCCTATTACGCCGCCGCCAAAGGCGATTAAAATATCGGTTCTTGTCATTTTAAACGCGGCAAGCTCCGAATACAGGCGCCTCAGGCTATCCAAAGACTTGGTTTTTTCGCCGTGGGCAAGAACGCACACTTTTGCTTCTCTGCCAATGAGCGCTTTTTCCAATTTGTCTTTATAAATTCTGTTTACGTTGTCATCTGTAACCACAAAAATTTTATGTCCGTCAATAATATCCCCTACGAGGGAGATAAATTTTTCAAACGAACCGTTTTCTATTATAATGTCGTAATTCGACGAAGATGTTTTTACATTGAGTTTCATACACACGGCTCCTTTTTTCGCTTTGTTACTTAATTATAAGGTTTTTTGGCCTGTTTGTCAACGTATTTTAGCGTAAAATTCAAACCACAATATATGGTGGTGACACATTTTAACAAAAAAATTACAAATTTTTAATGGAATATCGATTAAATACGTGTTATAATAGTAGCATAAGAAATAACAAAGGAGATTTACAAAATGAAAAAATTTTTCCGCCCGATATATCTTGTTACGGCATTAATTTTTATTTTTAACATATATGCATCGGCCGACGGCAAAATTGAAAAACCCACCGTAAAAGCCAAAAATGCGCTGTTTATAGACAACAACAGTCAAAAGGTGCTCTTTAGCCAAAACGCCGACGAAAAGATAGAACCCGGCGGATTTGCAAAAATAATGACGGCGATAATCGCCCTTGAAAACATGGTAGATGCCGAGGAAACCGTTGTTGCCGACGGCGACACGATTGCCGCTTACGACTACTCTTTCGGAAACATGGGAATTCTCGCGGGAGAAACGCTAAAGCTCGGCGACCTTATATACGGCATGCTTCTCTACGACGCGGGAGATGCGGCAGAGGTAATTGCCTCCTACTCTTTGGAGTCACGAAGCAAATTCATAAAAGCCATGAATGAAAAAGCGGTGTCGCTCGGCGCGCTTAACACAAAATTCACAAATCCGTCAGGATATCCCGACGAAAAACAATATACGACACTTGAAGATATGCAAAAAATTACTAAATATGCTATGTCGATTTCAAGTTTTGCAGAAATTGTAAACACGGGCATGCACGAAATAGCGCCCACAAACAAATATTACGAAACACGCTACTTGCCGAACTCAAACAAATTTATAACACGCTACTCTTCGGACAAGTACTACACGTCAAAGGCAAAGGGCGTGAAAACTTCATACATCAGCGACAAAAACTGCGGACTAATATTATACTACGAAGACAAAAACGCATCATTTACGTGTCTTGTGGCAAATTCGCCCTACGACGGCGAGCTGAACCATTCCTACGAAGACACAAAGGCGCTTTTAAAATACGGCTTAAACTACTACAAAGCGGTAAAAGTGATATCAAAAGGCGACGTCCTTGCCGAAGTATCGCTTAAAAACGGAAAAGGCGTAGACAGAATTTTGCTCGAAGCGCCCGAAGAACTTTCGGTAAATCTCCCGTCGAACTACGACGAAAGCAAAATAAAAGTGGAAACAAAAACCGAAGAAAAAATAAAAGCGCCCATTACCAAAGGACAGGCGCTCGGCGTTGTGAAAGTGATGTATGACGGCGAAGAATACGCCTCACTCGTGCTTACTTCTCCGCAAGGCGTAGAGGCCGACAACATAAAAGGCGTGTTTAAAAGCGTGATGGCTGTATTGTCATCACCGACACTTCTCGTAACACTGGGGATTTTGCTTATAATATTTGTGTGGTCTACGCTGATATTCAACAGAAAAAAACAAACAAGACGTAAAAGATAGGGTGGATATCCACCCTATCTTTTTTTGCACGCAACTTTTTCAAATGTAGGCAAAAAGCCTTCAAGCGCCACAAGCACAGGCACTTTTACAACCGCCATGGTGCCGCTTCCTACAATTCGCAAAACAAAGGCATTTGAAAAGCTCATGGGCATAAATCCCAATTTCACGAGGATATAGGTTCTGAAAATCATATTTACGGCAAGCTGAGAAAGCGAGCAAAGCACGGCTTTTACGACAAAAATTTTAAAATTTCTTTTATCGCCCACGCCGCCGCAGAAAAACACGCCGAACAAAAATCCGTTTACAAACTCGATAAGGGTAAACCAAGGCACGTAGCCACCCGTGGGATTTACCGCAAAAGATATAAAATCTGCCAAAGCGCCTACGGCTCCGCCAATCCAGGGGCCGAAAAGCGCGCCCGCCACGTAAACCGAAATAAAGCTTACGGAAAACTTACTGATATTGCCTATTCTCAAAAATCCCGAAAGATACGAAAGCACTGCCGTAAGCGCCACAAGCATTGCAACCGTGCAAAGCTCGGCAACGGTGAGTTTTTTTAAAGTCAAAGCATTTTTAAACATAAAAAATCCCCTTTCACATAAAGCAGGGGCTGTTACAAAGAAGCAAAGATAAATATCGCAACTTAAAATAACAGCGGATGAAAAACCGCACCGCAAGCCGCATTATGTAAATGCGGCTCTTCGTCCGAAAACTCTACTCCCATTTTTCGGCACTTAACGCGCGGCATCTGCTCTGTTTTTATAAATTTGTAATTTTATTTATCGGCTATGCGATAAACATCTTTTGCGTTTTTCGAAGTAATTTTTGCCACTTCTTCCACGCTCATACCCTTTACCTCGGCAATTTTCTCGGCAACTTGCGCAACGTACACCGGGCAATTTCGCTTTCCGCGATGCGGTACGGGCGCGAGGTAGGGGCTATCGGTTTCTATGAGCATACGGTCACTCGGAACATAGTTTATAACTTCCAAAACGGAATTTGCGTTTTTAAAAGTAACAGGGCCTGCAAAGGAAATGTAATACCCCATATTAAGAAGTATTTTCGCACTCTCCTTGCTTCCGCTGTAACAATGTATTATTCCGTTTCCGCCACCGTGAGATTTTAAAATCTCCAAAGTGTCACCCATAGCATCTCTCGTATGAACGCATATGGGGCAATTTATTTCTTTTGCCACTTCAAGCTGTGTTGCAAACCACTCTTTTTGAACTTCTCGCGGGGAATTGTCATAAAAATAATCAAGGCCTATTTCTCCCAGTGCAACGGCTTTTTCATCTTTCAATAAAAGGCGCAATGTGTCCATGTCGGCAAGGGTCAAACCCTCTGTATCATGGGGATGAACACCTAATGCGGCATAGATAAAATCATACTTATGAGAAAGACCCAAAGCCTTTTTAGAGCTTTCTATATCAAATCCTATTTCGCACACGTTATCTACGCCGTTTTCCTTCAAAGATGAGATAAACTCTTCCCTGTCGCTATCGAAACGTTCATCATTCAAATGGGCATGGGTATCGAAAAACATAGCCTATCTTACCTCGGCTCCGTCGTCGATATCGCCGTCGGGAGAAACAACGCAAAGTTTCTTCCCCTTTGACGCGCAAAGTATCATTCCTTCAGAAAGCACTCCGCGAAGTTTTACCGGCTTTAAGTTCGTTACCACAACAACGTTTTTGCCTACGAGCTGTTCAGGTTCGTAATACTCGGCAATTCCCGAAACGATTTGCCTTACTTCGTAGCCGATTTTTATTTTGGAAACAAGGAGCTTTTTGGCCCCTTCAATATGGGCACTTTCAAGCACTTTTCCTATTTTGAGTTCGACTTTGGCAAAGTCGTCTATTGTAATGGTGTTGTCGGGATCTTCCTCTTTTTCCGCGGGAGCGAAGATATCATCTTCAACCTCTTTTAATTTTTTTGCTTCGTCAAGTCTTGCGAAAAGTGGAGTTGCCTCGCCAACCTCAACATTTGCATCTTTTGCAAAGTCATTGAGAGATGAAAATTCTGTTTCTTTCGCGCAAATTTGCAAAAGTATCGCCTTTCCGGTATCCGGCATAAAGGGCGTTATCAAAATTCCTATATATCTTATGCACTCAACGAGGTTGCAAAGAACGGTTTTCAAACGGTCACTGTTTGCTTCATCTTTTGCAAGCGCCCAGGGCATTGTTTCGTCGATGTATTTATTGCTTCTTCTCGCAAGATTTATTATGGTTTCCAAAGAGTCGGCAACTTTGAGCTCGTCCATTTTTTTGTTTACGGTATCCAAAGTATCTTTGGCAAAGGCTTTGAGTTCGTCGTCAAAATCACCGTAAACGCGCGGATTTTCTATCTTTCCGCCAAAGTATTTATTAATCATGGCAACCGTTCTGTTTACAAGGTTTCCGAGGGTATTTGCCAGGTCGGCGTTGTAGCGCACGATTATTGTTTCAAGGGTAATTGTACCGTCGGCGGCAAAAGGCATCTCGCGAAGAAGATAGTACCTTATTGCATCTACGCCGAAATGCTTTACAAGGTCGTCGGCATAGAGCACATTGCCCTTTGACTTACTCATTTTATCCCCGCCCGAAAGGAGCCACGGATGGCCGAAAATCTGCTTGGGAAGCGGCTCGCCCAGCGCCATGAGGATAATAGGCCAATAAATTGTGTGGAAACGCAAAATATCTTTGCCTATGATATGCACGTCTGCCGGCCAATACTTTTGGTAGAGCTCGCCTTTTTCATCTATGTCGTAGCCGAGGGCGGTGATATAGTTTGAAAGGGCATCTATCCAAACGTAGATTACATGGTCGTTATCAAAAGGAACGGGCACACCCCATTTAAACGAAGAGCGCGAAACGCACAAATCCTGGAGACCCGGTTTTAAAAAATTGTTTACCATTTCTTTTTTGCGGCTTTCGGGTTGAATGAACTCGGGATTTTCCTCAATGTGTTTCATGAGGGCGTCCTGATATTTGCTCATTTTAAAGAAATATGCCTCTTCCTGAGTTTTTTTAACAGGTCTTCCGCAATCGGGGCAAAGGCCGTCGGTTACTTGAGTTTCAGTAAAAAACGACTCGCAAGGAACGCAATAGAGTCCCTCGTAGCGGCTTTTGTATATGTCGCCTTGGTCGTAGAGCTTTTTAAAGATATGCTGAACAACTTTTTCGTGATAGTCGTCGGTAGTTCTTATGAATTTGTCGTAACTCGTGTTCATAAGATCCCAAATTTTCTTAATTTCGCCGGCAACGCCATCTACATACTGTTTGGGCGTTACGCCGCCCTCTTTTGCGCACTCCTCTATTTTTTGACCGTGTTCGTCGGTTCCCGTGAGGAAAAACACGTCTTTACCACTGAGCCTTTTGTACCTTGCAATGGCATCGGTAAGCACTATTTCGTAGGTATTGCCGATGTGAGGTTTCCTCGAAGTGTAGGCAATTGCCGTAGTTATATAATATTTATCCATGGTATATCAAATCCTTTCGCAAATCCGATGATACTATATTAACATATTTTTACGGATTTTACAAGACCTATACTTTTCATTTTTAAAATAATATTTTACACACCGCCACGCTCACCGCTGCGCTAACCAAATCCGCAAGGAGCGCACAAAGGAGCGTATGGCGCGTATCTTTTACGCAAACCGCCCCGAAATACACCGCAATTGTGTAAAAAGTTGTTTCCGTGGAGCCCATCATAACGGAAACCGCTCTTGCGAGAAATGAGTCGGCACCGTATTTTTTCATGATATCTGTAGCCATTGCAAGCGATCCGCTACCCGATATCGGCCTTAAAAGACTAAAGGGCAAAAGCTCTGCGGGAAAGTGAATTGCATTTGCAAAGGGTCTTACCAAAGCCACAAGAAAATTCGACGCACCCGAAGACGAAAAAGCCTTTACCGCCACAATGAGCCCCAAAAGCCTCGGAATAATGTCAAAAGCCGTTTTAAGGCCTTCTGCCGCGCCGAGCACAAATTCGTTGTACACGTCCGTCCGCTTTATCATACCGTACACGGCAATGAAAACTATGATAAAGGGCACCGCAAAATCCGAGGCGCTCATGACTTTTCCTCAAATATTTTTGCAGCTATTACCCCGGCGGCAAAGGTTATGACGGAAGCTATCCATACAGGCACTGTAATATCCGCCGGCGAGGCGCTTTTAAGCGAGGTGCGAATTGCGATAAGTGTTGATGGAACAAGCTGAACAGAGGCTGAATTTACCACCGCAAGCATGCACATTGAATTGCTTGCCGAAGAGGAAGAATTTGCCTTTGCAAGCTCTTGCATGGCTTTAATTCCGAATGGCGTTGCGGCGTTTCCCATGCCGAAAAAATTTGCTGTCATATTCATGGCAATTGCCCCGCAGGCGGCGGGATTTTTTTTGCAATCGGGAAAGAGAAATTTTATAAGCGGCGAAAATGCTTTTGCGATTATTTCCACAAGACCCGATTTTTCGGCAATTTTCATAATGCCGCTCCAAAACGCCATAATTCCCGCAATTCCTATTGCAAGCTCCACAGCCTCCGAGGCACCCGAAGTAACGGCGTTGCAAAGCGAGGCAAGGTCGCCTTTTATCATTGCCGAAAAGAAAGAGAGCGCAAGCATCGCCGCCCAAATACAATTAATCATAAAACCACCCCGATTTCAGTATATTGCCAAAAATCGGGGTTATTACAATGTTAAATTAAGTTTCTTTTTATTTTATTGGAAGAATTTTTTATAAATTCCTTATCTCTCACCTTTACCACGCTTATTCTCTTATACACGGGGAGAGGCTCCGTTGCGGCGTTTATGTCGGATTTGAGCATTTTCTCAAGGTTTGTGGCATTTTTTACCTTTTCCGAGTCGTAATCGGGGAAAACTTCCGCGCAAAGCGAGGCTTCGAGGCCGTTTTCGTCTTTTTGAGAATACACCACAACTTCTTTTACGTAATCAATGCCCTGAATGTAATCTTCTATCTCTTCGGGGAAAACATTTTTACCGTTTTTAAGCACTATGAGATTTTTCTTTCTTCCGGTAATCATCAAAAGGCCTTTATCATTGAGCCTTCCGTAATCGCCCGTTCTGAACCAGCCGTCGTCGGAGAGAACTTCTTTTGTAAGCGCCGGCTGATGATAATAGCCTTTCATTACCACGTCGCCGCGAACGCAAATTTCGCCGTTGCCGTCGCCGTCTACATCTTCAAACTTAAGTTCAACGCAAGCGAGCGGCAGGCCTACGGTTGTGCAATCGTTACAATTTTCCCTGTTTGCGCTTACAAGGGGTGAGCACTCGGTAATGCCGTAGCCGTTTATGAGATATATGCCGATGCTGTCGAAAAATTCGCCCACTTCGGCTCTTATGGGCGCACCGCCGCACACGATTTTTACAAGATTTCCGCCGAAATTGTCTATAATGGATTTAAACATTTTTCGCCTTACGTCTATGCCTATTTTCAAAAGCGCGTTGCTCACTTTTATCATTGCTTTTACAAGTTTTTCTTGCTTTTTCTCTCGAATTGCCGCCCAGATTTTTTTGTAGAAAAGCTCCGCAAAAGCGGGCACAAGATAAAGATAATCGGGTTTGAAGCGCTGAAGATTTTTAAGCACGTTTGTGAGCTTATCGTTTATGCACAAGGTGGAATGATGGTGAATTGCCACCAAAATTCCGCACACCGCCTCATATGTGTGGTGATAGGGCAAAACACTGAGGCATGTGTCGTAAACGGTGCTCACTTCAAGGCCGTAGTACACACTGCTTACAAGGTTGTGCTCGGTTAGCATAACGCCTTTTGACATACCCGTGGTACCCGAGGTATACACAAGCATTTTAAGGTCGTTTTCGTCGCTTTTAAGCTCGCTGTATTTGCATCTTCCGCTCTCGTAGAGAGATTTTCCCTTTTCCAAAAGTTTTTCGTAAGACAAAAACTCGCCCTCGTCCTCTTCTCTTTCAAGACCAATGAAAAACTTAACGCTTGGGAATTTGTCGCGGTTTGCCATAAATTCCTTTTCGAATTTTGAAGCGTAAAACAAAATTTCACTTCCGCTGTCGGCAACCACGTTTACAATGTCTTCAAAAGGGAGCTCCTTATCTATGGGCACATAAACACCCGCGCTTTTAAGCGCCGTAAGGTACACGCATATCCACTTATAGCTGTTTTGACCGATGTTTGCTATGAAACTTTTGCCAAATCCCATGTCGGTAAGCGCTTCGCCGAGATACTCCGTGGTGAGCACAAATTCGCTGAAAGTTACACTTTTAACTTCTTTTTTCTCAATATACTTAAATGCGTCTTTGTCGCCTGCCTGTTTGTCGGCAAGGGAGAGCATTTCGCGAATACTTGAAAATTTTTGAACTTCGTAGTGTTTTGATTTTATTTTTGCCAATTTATTCGCCGCCTTTACATCTAATGTCAAGCACTATTATACATCATTTTACACTCCGTGTCAATATTAAATGGTGTGGGTGAGATATACAAATTGTATGGCATTATTCCACTTCAAATTCGGATTGGCACAACTTATTCTTTTCGATGTCGTACAAAGTTATATTAAGCGTTTCCTTAAGAACCGAAAGCCTTTAGGGAACTTCGATTTTCATTTTGACCTCACCGTAATTATTTACTTTCTCGACGGTTTCAACCTGTCCGCCGATTTCAAACTCGGCATAGTATGTGCCGCTTTTCAAAAAACCAAACCAATATTTGCCGTTTATAAGCTCAATGGTACATTCTTTTTCTTTTTTTGGAAATGTAACTTTTACCATACCGTATTTCGAATTATACCACTTGCAACCCTCGTCTTCAGTTGTAGGCTCTTTGGTTATCTTCCATTTTCCCCACCACTGAGCGTAAAGAACCGCATCGTCTGCTAAAATATCTTTGTAATTTTTGACTTCAGTTCCGCCGTCTTTTTCGGTAAACCAACCACGGAAAACACAATTCTCTCTTGCCGGTGCATCAAACGAGACGTCGCCGTTTGTCCAATAATTGCTAAGATAATAACAATTTTTCCCACCGCCGGCATAGTTCGAATTAAATGTAACCTTGCGTTTTTCGTAGTTTGCGGGAAAAGGAATTGTCATGAGTGTTCTCGTAGTATATTTGTTTATCTTTATCCCATATCAAACGGGGAGTGTACCTTCTCTAAACAAGCTATATTTATTATAGGTGGTACCGGTACAATTATCATTATCATCGAATTTATAGCCCCATTTTGAAAAAGAAACCGCATCAGCCAAAAAATTTCCATAAGAGCCACTGCCGATAATATCATATGTCGTATCATCTGCCGTAACATCAACATAGTAATTTTTTCCGTCTATTGTAACGACCTTCCAACCATGCCTATCATCACTTGTATTGACAAAAGTATTGGCATCGGCAGGCTTTATGCTCTTTTCCGTAAGTTCCTCGGCAAGTTTTACCGCAAGAGAGCAAAACTGCAGACGGGAAATATTTTGCGTATAATCCCAACCGAGAACGGCATCGTCAATAAGATTGTCATTAAGAGCGAAATTTACGTCGCTTTGCACCCATTCGCTCATATTGACATTACTCTTTCGGCTGAGGGTAAAGGTTTGGGGCATAACCATAGTGCTGTTTTAAAGAGTCCATCTTTTCCGCAAATTCTGCATGAATAGTAATACAGGTGCGCGGTTTTGCAGGTATCAAAGATGTAAACCCTGTCAATAGATGAAACCTGTGCGGTAAATTCGTGATTTGTGCAAAATTCTTTTGTAGCGGAAGCGTTCGTTTTTTCGGTTTTATCTTCGGTGGACTTTTCGCTTTTATCCGCTCACGCGGCAAATGTGGCCGTTTGAAACATTGCAAGCGCCATTATCGCCGCAAGAAATGTGCTTAATACTTTTTTCATAAAAACCCTCTTTTCAAAAATTTCATAATGCTATATAACAAATTATACACCGTACATTGATGTGCGATGCAAGTGCTTTTGTGAAAAAATTTAGGGTTTTTACGATATTTTATGATGGAAGATTTACGAATTATAAAAATGTGTTTCTATCGAAAAACCAAATTGCACGAAATTTAATATTTTCGCTAAAAGTATTGATTTTTTCGAGCGGAAGATATATAATATACTTATCGGAAAAATCCGATATTAAAGGCAAGACTGAAAAACAGTATTAAAGCTGGACGGTTATGCCACCTAAATCCTGTACTTATAGTCGGGAACGGAGATGGTTACAATGGGGAAAACATATATTGAAAGTATCTGTACTTACAATTATTTTTTTACTTGTATTTACTGTAAAAGTAAAATAACGCCAGCCCGTCAAAGCTATGGCGTTATTTTATAACCCAATAATTTTGGCATAACCGTTTGAGGTCTTGCCTTTTTATATTTTCATTATACAACTTAGTTCCCAATTTGTCAACCGCTTACAAGAAATTTAACATTTTTCGCGTCGAAAGCTCAACGCCGACTGCAAAACAAGGTATAAAATTACATCAAACACCGATGAAAAATTCAAAAAATGAATAAACACTCATTATCGCAAACATATTAATGCGCTTTTATGCAATTTTACTATGGATTTTTATGTGAAAATGTTGTATTATTATACAAAGAAAATTATGAGGAGGGGTATCCATGCCTCACAGCATCAATGAAATAATAGAAACTGACAAAAAGTATTACATGAATACATTCGGCGATCGTGTGCCCGTTTGCTTTGCAAAGGGAAGCGGAATGGAACTTACGGACATCAACGGAAAAGTATACAAAGATTTTTTTGCGGGAATTGCCGTAAGCGCCGTGGGCCACAGCCACCCGAAACTTGTGGAAACGCTTAAAAATCAGGCATCTTCACTTTTGCACACGTCAAGCGTGTATTACGTGGAAAACCAGGCTATTCTTGCAAAAAAACTTTGTGAAATATCGGCTTTTGACAAAGCATTTTTTGCGAGCACCGGCGCAGAAGCAAACGAGGGCGCCATAAAACTTGCAAGAAAATATTTTTACGAAAGAAACGAAGATAAATACGAAATTATCACATTGAATAAGTCCTTCCACGGAAGAACCGTTACCACAGCCACCGCAACGGGACAGGAAAAATACAAAAAACCTTACCACCCGCTCACACCCGGCTTTAAACATGTGAACATTAACGACATCGAAGGCCTCAAAAGCGCCGTAAGCCCTCACACCGCGGCAATTATGATTGAATTTATCCAGGGCGAAAGCGGCGTGCACCCTGTAAGCAAAGAATTTGCCCTTGCCATAAGGCAAATTTGCGACGAAAACAACATTCTTTTGATAGATGACGAAGTGCAAACAGGTATAGGAAGAACCGGAAAAATGTTTGCCTACGAACACTACGGCATCACCCCCGATATTATGACGTTGGCAAAAGCTCTCGGCGGCGGCGTGCCTATAAGCGCGCTGTTGGCAAAAGACGAAGTTGCCGAGGCGTTCCACCCGGGCGACCACGGAACAACGTTCGGCGGAAACCCGTTTTGCACGGCGGCGGCGCTTACCGTGCTTGACATCATAGGCAACGAGCACCTTGTGGAAAACTCGCAAAACGTAGGCACTTACCTTATGAAATCCCTTGCCGACAAACTTTCGGATTTCATTTCCGAGGTGCGCGGAAGCGGACTTATGATAGGCGTAGAATTTAAAAATCCCATTGCAAAAGAGGTAAACAGGCTCCTTTTGGAGCACGCAATCCTTGTGGGAACAGTTGGCGAAAACACTTTGAGAATTGTGCCGCCCCTTATCATAACAAAAAGCGATGCCGATTTACTTGTAAACACAATACATAAAATAATCACGGAGGAAATATAACCATGAAACATCTCATAAGCCTTAACGACTGCAGAACCGCAGACATACACAACATTTTAAACCTTGCCGTAAAGCTCAAAGCCGAAAACAAAGCCGGCATTTCCCACAGGCATATTTTGAAGGGAAAAAGCCTCGGCATGATATTTGCAAAATCTTCCACAAGAACAAGAGTTTCGTTTGAAGTGGGCATGTATCAGCTCGGCGGACAGGCGCTTTACCTTAACAACAACGACATTCAAATGGGCAGAGGCGAAAGCATTTACGACACGGCAAACGTGCTTTCCCGCTTTTTGGACGGCATAATGATAAGAACGTTTGACCAACAAGACGTGGTAGACCTTGCAAAGTACGGTTCAATAAGCATAATAAACGGCCTTACCGACCTTTTGCACCCTTGCCAAATCCTTGCCGATTTCCAAACGATATATGAGCACAAAGGCACCCTTGAGGGCCTTAAAGTGTGCTACGTGGGCGACGGAAACAACATTTCAAACTCGCTCCTCTACGGCTGCACAAAGCTCGGAATGGACATAAGAGTTGCAACGCCCGTAGGATATGAGTGCACCGACTTTGTAATAGACGGCGCTAAAGAAAACGCTAAAGAAACAGGCTCCGTTGTTCTTATCACAAACGACCCCTCAGAGGCAATAAAAGGCGCCGACGTGGTAATTACCGACACCTGGGTAAGCATGGGTCAAGAAGAAGAAAAAGCCGAGAGAATAAAGATTTTCAAAGATTACACCATAGACGGTGCTCTCTTTAAAAAAGCCGACAGCGATGCAATATTTATGCACTGCCTGCCCGCATACAGAGGCTACGAAGTAACTGAAGAAGTAATCGACGGGCCCCACTCCGTTATTTTTGACGAAGCGGAAAACAGGCTCCACGCACAAAAAGCCGTAATGGCACTTACAATGGGGGCATAACACATGAATAACGGTTTTGAAATAAGAAACGCATCAACGGAAGATATAGATGAAATCATAAAAATAACCGAGGAAGCGTTCGAAAAATACAGAGAAATGGCAAAAACAGACTATCCCCTGCCCGCGCTTAAAGAAACTCGCGAACAGGTGGAGAGCGATATTAAAAACAAGCTGGTGCTTGTGGCATACATAAACGGCAAAGTCGTAGGAAGCGTAAGAGTTTCCGTAAACGGCGAAACCGCGTATTTAAGCCGCTTCGGCGTAAGCCCCGACTATCAGAATTTGGGCATAGGTAAGGCGCTTATGAACCTGGTGGACATAAATATGAAAGTGCTCGGCGTAAAACAAATTCAGCTTCACACCGCGGCAAAAGTAAAGTCTCTCATAGTTTTTTACTACGGAAGAGGATTTTATGTGGACTCCACAAGCAAAGAAAGGGATTATATAAGAGCACTTTTGTGCAAAGACTACGATTAGGAGGGATTTAATGTCACAGGATATCTCGCAGATGTATGAAAAATACGCAAACGCTTGCGTTAAAGCGGATTTGATAGACAAGCAAGCATATATCGACTACGGCGTAAACCGTGGCTTGCGCGACATAAACGGAACGGGCGTTCTTTGCGGCCTTACAAACATTTCCACAATAGAGTCTTACAAAACGGTAGACGGCGTAAAAACACCGTGCGACGGAAAACTTCAATACCGAGGCTACAACATAACAGACCTTGTAAGCTCTATCGAGCAAAATTCTTTCGGATTTGAAGAAACCGCCTACTTGCTCCTTATGGGCGAACTTCCCATGGTTTCCGAGCTTTCGGAATTTAAAACCCTTATGGCATCTCTTAGAAAACTGCCAAAAAACTTTACCCGCGACGTAATTATGAAAGCGCCCAGCAAAGACATAATGAATTCCATTACAAGGTGCGTGCTTACGCTTGCATCTTACGACACCAACGTTTCGGACAATTCCATTCCCAACGTTTTGAGGCAGTGCTTAAAACTCATAAGCGTTTTCCCGATGCTTGCGGTATATTCTTATCACGCATACAACCACTACAAAAAGGACGAAAGCATGTATATTCATCGCCCGGACGAGAATTTGTCGGCAGCGGAAAATTTACTTATGATGCTTCGCCCCGACAAAAAGTATACGGCACTTGAAGCCAAAGTGTTAGACATTGCGCTCATGCTCCACATGGAGCACGGGGGAGGAAACAACTCCACCTTTACAACCCACGTTGTAACATCGTCGGGTTCGGACACCTATTCGGTTACCGCGGCGGCGCTCTCTTCGCTCAAAGGCCCCAAACACGGCGGCGCGAACATAAAAGTTGTTAAGATGATGAAAGACATCAAAAAGCATGTAAAAGATTTTTCCGACGAAGACGAGGTAAAGGCCTACCTTGAAAAAATCGTGGATAAACAGGCTTTCGACAAAACAGGCCTTATCTATGGAATGGGTCATGCGGTTTATTCTCTCTCCGACCCGAGAGCGGAAATTTTCAAAGGCTTTGTAAAACAGCTCGCCGTTAGTAAAGGAAGAAGCGACGACCTCTCAATTTACACAGCGGTGGAAAAATTGGCGCCCAAAGTTATCGCCGAAAAGCGAAAAATTTATAAAGGCGTAAGCGCAAACGTTGATTTTTACAGTGGATTTGTGTACAGTATGCTCGATATTCCCAAAGAACTTTACACCCCCATATTTGCCATAGCGAGAATTGTGGGTTGGAGCGCGCACAGAATTGAAGAGCTTATAAACATGGATAAAATCATGCGCCCGGCTTATATGAGCGTTGCCAGCGAAAGAGAGTTTGTGAAATTGGAAGATAGGTAATTTTTGTGCGATTTAAAGGCTTTCCTTGAAAAAGGGAAGCCTTTCGAAATAACGTTGCGATGCATAAAAGCCTTCCCCTTAAGGGAAAGCCCGAACTTTTTCGACAGTCTGAGGCTCCCCTTTTTCCAAGGAGAGCCTCTCTCAAACGTTTTGCATCACTTTTTCAAATAATTATACATCATCATCGCGGCATCGGCACGGGTAATGAAGCTATCTGGGTTAAAATTTCCGTTTTCGTCACCGTTTACAACGCCCATTGCGCAAAGTATTGCCGCGGGTGCCGCGTCACTTCCGAAAGTATCGGCAAAGCGGGAAACAAACAAATTTTCAAGGTTTGCCACCTCTTCAAGCTCCATGGCGCGTATCATCATTTTTGCTCCCATACTCCTTGTAACCGCGGCTTCGGGAGCGAATTCATCTTCTTTTAAAACGCCGTTTTCCACAGCGCGGCGATACACCGTTTCGTATGAGTAGCCGTCATATATCGGTTTGGGTTCCGAAATATAAAACGCCGAATTTAAAAACACCGTAAATTCTTCCTGCGTAATAAATTCATCGGGGCGAAACTCCTTTTCTGCAAAGCCTATGCCAAACTCCGCCAAAGTTTCTATCTCCGTTTGCGCCCAATGGCCTTCAACATCGACATAATCTCCCGTTTTTGTCTCTTCTTTGGCATATTTCAGCTTGCCGTTAAAAGCATCCATGTTCAAAGCAATATCCTCGATTTTGTACACGGCAACGGCTCTCGGCACGCTATCATCATAGCTTATCATGTAGCAAACGTCGTATTTTACCTGTTCAAAAAGCCTGTCCTGAGCCTCTTTTGCGCTCAAAACGCCCTCGGCCGAAGGAAAATCAATCTCAATGCGATTTATGCGGTAATACGTAACATTTCCGCTTGCCAAATCAATGCTCACCCTTATGTTGTCGTCGGGGCACTCTATGCCGCCTACCGTGCGCACATAGGTAACTTGACCGCTGCCTTTGCCGTCATCTTTTAAAGCATATTCCGAAAAACAGCTCGGAGCAAGGGATTTTACCGCCTCATCGGCCTTTTTAATCGCTTCTTGCCTCGACAAGGTTTTTTCGCCGCCTTTTTCGGCATTTGTGTAAAAAGAAATTATGTTTTTGCTGTTCGCACTCACGCAAATATCCAAACAAGACTCATTTTGCCTGTTTTGCGCCGCGAACACAAGTTCGTACACATATTCCCCTTTTTCATAATAATCTTGCGTTAAAGAGTGATTTTGAAGCTTGTAATCACAACTTTGGGTAACGACTTTGTTTGAAAGCGCAATTTTGGTTGCCTCTTCAAGTGAAATAATCGAGCCCAAAGTTTCCAAATTTACCGTTTCCGCCTTTGAAAAAGCCTCGCTCTTTAAATTCGCGCCGCCGCTTGCGCCGTAGACTGCGCTTGCGTCCTCCGAAACGGAGTAGCGAGTCTCCGCCTTGATTTCAACAGGCTCACCGCTTGTTGCACCGATGTAGGTATCGGCCTTTTCTTCAGGCAAATATTCAAGCACGGCTTTTTTGTTTTTGTCGTCGTAGACAATGCCGTATCTTAACTTTGTGGGGAATTTTTCGTTGTGGCTCTCTATTGCATTTTCCTTGGATATAACGGCGCTTACGTCCTCAAAATCAAGGTTTTGGGTGTAGTTTAAGTAAAGCGAGGTTATCCTCTTAGCGTCCGCGCTCACGGTGATACGCCCGCTGTCACCGTAAACGGGAATGCCGTTTTCGGTTCTTGTTACGCTAAAGAAAAAGCCGTCGTTTCCCAAACTGCGATATGCGCCGTCGCCCTTTATTACCACCTTGTCACAAATTGTGGGGTTTAACTTTTCGAACCCGGAAATTGCGGTGGCGAGCGCCTCTTGCTCAGTGGGGCGGTTTATGCTCGGCTTGCCGTTTTCGGCGTAATCGAGCGAGCTTCTCACGCGATACGAAGTGATTATTCCCTCGGAATTTACGCTCACGCTGAGGCGCGCGTTATCGTCGTCCTCTTTTTCCCACCAGGAAAAATTGTAAGAAGTGCCGCTAAAATCGGAATTTACCGAAGAAGTAAATTCCTTGTAACTTTCGGTGGAACCTATTTTCGCCTTTACCGACGACAAAATTTCTTCGGTTTGCGAATTATCGGCAAGCACCGCCGAATTTCCGAAACAAATCAATCCTGCAACCAACAATGCCAACAACTTTTTCATTTTGTCCACACTCCTCAGTCAATTGAATTAATAAGCGTTTCAAGTTCCGAAACTGTTATGTTCTCTGCAATTACGGTGTATTCGTTTTCACTTGCGCCGATGTGAGCGATGTATTTTCCGTTTTCACAAACATAGAACGCGTTTCCGATTTTTTCGGAATTTTCGCCAAGTTCGCCGATTATAGCCGGCGTGATTTCAATGTATCTTGCAGGGTTATCTGGGCTTTCGGCATACAAAATGCCTTTGCCGCCACGCGCCGTAGGCTGTGAAAAGCTCATATCTTCGGGCAGTACCGCTATTTGCTCGAGGCTTTTTTCCGCCGTTGCGCCGCCCGAAAATGCGCTGCTTTTAATAGCTCCGCCGCCCGTTTCCGACAATAGGGCAATGCCGCTTTCTTCGCCAAATGCCGCGCTTTCTTCGGGTACGATTTCGGGTTCGTCTTTTATCACGGGGACGTTTTCACACGGAGCGACTGCCTTATTCTCAGTCTTAGGCAAAACAATTTCTCTTGTTTTTACGGGCACTTCGCTCTTCTCCGTGATTTTCGTTTCGGGCGCCGCATCTAAGCTTGTTTCGGCTTTCATATCCTGTTCAATTTTGGTTTCCACGGGCGCTTTTGCTATTCGATTTTCAAAATTTCCGCTGTTGCGAAAACTCATTTTCGGGTACAACGTCACCGCGAAAACGAGCACCGCCGCCGCGGCAAGAGCGGGCGCAAAGAGAAAAGTGTGCCGCTTTTCGGCTTTTTCGTACACGGCGGTTATTAAATTTCTGTCGCCTTGTATATTTTCATTGGCGGATTTGTAAACTTCTTTAAAATTCATACTCAGACCTCCCACCGAGCATATTTTTCAGCATTTCTCTACCTCTGTGAAGTTGAGATTTTACCGTTGTTTCTTTGGTTTTGAGCACTTTTGCTATGTCTTTTACGGGCAAATCTTCAAAGTAGAACAAGTGTATTACGGCTCTGTACTTTTGAGGGAGCTTTGCCACTGCGGAGTAAACGTCGCTTTGTTCGGGCGTTTCAAAAACCAAGTCTTCCGAGAGAGGGACGGTTTTTTTAAACCACGAACTTGTAAACATACTCTTGCAGCAATTCAGGGTAACGCGTATAAGCCACGCTTTTATGTGTTCTTCGCTTTGAAACTCTTTGTCAGTTTTTATGTATTTGTAAAACACGTCTTGCAATACATCGTCTGCCTTGTGCGAGTCTTTCGTTTGCGACAGCGCCAAGCGATACACCGTGTCAAAATATTTTTCTATTGCGGCGCGCTTGTACGCATCCGTGCCGTAAATTTCAGACATTGCTCTTACCCCCCTCGTATATAATACTTTTTTAAGCTCAAAAAGGTTGCATGAATTTTTAATTTTTTCTTAATACCATTTTACCACAAACATTAGGTGGCTTTCAATGGCTTTTGGAAAAAATTTTTTCGCGCTACTACAACAACTACTAAATATTTTTATCTTTATTTCTATAT
>CAZSIY010000008.1:0-16954 GCA_964606825.1 uncultured Oscillospiraceae bacterium
ATATTGAAATAATATTTTATTAAAAATCGGGCAAAATACTTTTGAACTCAAAAGGAGGTTATATATTATGGCAAATTGCAGTAAAGCAAACAAATCAATAGGTTGTACCGTTCAGCAATGCGAGCACCACTGCGGCTCTCAAGATTATTGCACGCTTGACAAAATCACAGTGGGCACCCATGAAGCAAACCCCACGGTTGTTGAATGTACCGACTGCGAATCTTTCAAAGCAAAATCGTGTTGCTGCTGAAAAAAAGCGAGGGCAAAAACCCTCGCATACATAAATCAAAGTAAATGTCTTACGCGCTTGTAAAGAAGATATGTAATAACTCCCACAAGAACGCCTTTAAAAACGTTAAACGGCGCAGTTGCCAAAAGCACCAAGCTCGTAACGGATTTGATATTAGAATTTACCTTTGTTCCCAGTGCAACTATGGCATCGAGAGGCATTTTAAAAGCCGCCGCATATGCGGGTATCATAATATAAGCGTTTACAACGCAACCTATAATCGTCATTACAACAGCTCCCATAGCCATGCCTATTATGGCGCTTTTTTTATTTTTGCGCCTTGCATAAAAAACAGCCGCCGGAAGCACGTAAGAACAGCCTATAAGAAAATTTGCCGCTTCGCCCACAAATCCTGTGCTCGTACCCTTTATTATAAGTATGAGCACAATCTTAAAAAGTTCAATAAGAACGCCCGCAAGAGGTCCGAAAGCAAAAGCGCCTATCATTACCGCTACTTCGCTCAAATCGATTTTGTAAAACGCCGGAGCAAACCAAAGAGGAATATCCACATACATAAGTATTGCGGATATTGCGGCAAGCACGGCAATTTTTACGTTGTGATTGATTTTTGATTTTCCCATAAAAACACTCCCTCCTCAAGGGCGAAAAAACACCCCGAAATATACTTCGGGGTGCAAAAATTCAACAATTATGTCTTCTACCATCCAGACTATACTGTCGGCTTTGGAATTACACCAAATCAACTCGAAATGAGCTCACGGGCTATTACCGTCGGTGGAGAATTTCACTCCGCCCCGAAGACTTTTATTATGTTAACATTATATTCTTATAAAGCTTAAAAGTCAACACATATGATTAAAAATTATCCAAATCATACAAAACAACTTTACCGCTTTCAACAGATTTTGCCACATCGATTATCCGCTGATTTAAGGAACCTTTAAAGCGAAGATTGAGCTTGGTTTGATTTTTGTCAAACCTTCCGTCCACAAGCACATCACAAAGAGCAAGGAGCTCTTTTTTTGTTTCGTCGGCAAGGATTTGTTCGTAGGTATAACCCGAATAAACCCATATTGTTTTACCGACTTTTTTTAAAGCTCTTGCGAGAATTGCAAGCTCTCTCGCCTGTTCAAAAGGCTCGCCTCCACTAAAGGTTACGTTTGTAAGGTCGCTTTTTGTCAAATCACAAAAAACCTCTTCAAGGGTAACGTCACGGCCGTTCTCTAGGTTCCATGTTTCGGGATTGTGACACCCGTCGCACCTATGCGGACAATAATTTACAAAGAGCACATCCCTAAATCCCGTTCCGTCAACGGAGGAAGAATGCACAATGTCCATTATCCTCACGGTTATTTTATCCAAATCACACGTCATGAGTTACACGGTCCTTAAGCTCAGCTTTTTTTGCGGCGTTCCAGTTGTTTACACTACCTACAAGATATCCGGTAATTCTCTGGATTACATCTATATTCTCACTTCCACAATTGGGGCAAATCTTAATATCTTTTTCGGCATTTTCAAATCCGCAATCGAGGCAACGATTTCTCGTATGATTTACGGAGCCATAGCCAATGTTATATTTATCCATAAGCTCAACCGTTTGCATAATGCACTCCGGATTGTGAGTAGCATCGCCGTCAAGCTCAACATAGAATATATGGCCGCCGAGCTCATACTGATGATAAGGCGCTTCGATTTTTGCCTTATGTTCAACACTGCATTTATACCAAACCGGAACGTGCGAGCTGTTGGTGTAGTAATCTTTGTCAGTAATATCTTTTATCATGCCGAACTGTTCGCGGTCACGCTTTGTAAACTTACCGCTGAGTCCTTCCGCCGGTGTTGCAAGCAAGCTGTAATTTAAGTTTTTGTCGACAGATATATCGGATATTCTCTCATACATATGGCTTACTATTTTAAGACCCAATTTTTGAGAATTTTCGTCCTCACCGTGGTGATGACCGGTAAGAGCTATTAGGCACTCAGCAAGTCCTATAAAGCCGATACCCAAGGTGCCTGTTTTAAGAACATTTTTCACGGGTTCGTCGTAGGAAAGTTTTTCGCTATCTTCCCACATTCCGTTCATAAGCATCGGGAACTGCTTTTTAAGAGCTGTTCTTTGGAAAGAATACCTATCGTAAAGCTGTGCTGCGGCAATATCGATGCATTTGTCAAGGCTTTTAAAGAAGGTGTTTATCCTCTCGCTATAATCTTTGATATCCATGCACTCAAGCGCAAGTTTTACTATATTTATTGTAGTAAAAGACAAGTTTCCTCTGCCGATTGATGTTTTTTCGCCATGTCTGTTTTCGAAAACTCTTGTTCTGCAACCCATCGTGGCAACTTCGTAATTGTATCTTTCCGGGTCGTCTGCACTCCACTTTTCATGCTGATTGAAAGTAGCATCCAAATTCAAAAAGTTCGGAAAAAATCTCTTTGCCGTAACCTTGCAAGCCAACTTGTACAAGTCGTAGTTTCTGTCGTCGGGCAAATAGCTTACGCCCCTTTTCTTCTTCCAAATTTGAATGGGAAATATAGGTGTTTCGCTGTTTCCCACACCACGGTAAGTGGAATTTAAGAGCTCTCTTATAATACATCTTCCCTCGGCGGAAGTATCCGTACCGTAGTTGATTGAAGAGAACACAACCTGGTTTCCGCCGCGGCTGTGAATTGTATTCATATTGTGTATGAACGACTCCATAGACTGATGAACGCGGTTTACCGTTTGGTTCATGGCGTGCTGAGCATATCTTTCATCGCCGGAGAGTCCGTCGAGCGGTCTTGAAATATAATCATCGAACTCTTTTGTTTTGAGGTGATCCAACTTGCAATTTTCAAACTTTTCGATTTTGCCGATTTCTTCAACATAAGTAAGGCGAACATAAGGCGCAAGGTAAAAATCGAAAGCGGGTATCGCCTGACCGCCGTGCATTTCGTTTTGGATAGATTCCATTGAGATACAAGCTATTATCGCCGCGGTTTCTATTCTCTTTGCGGGTCTGGAAGAACCGTGACCCGCTCTGAAACCGTTTTTAAGGATTTTATCCAAAGGGTGCTGAAGGCATGTAAGAGACTTTGTGGGGTAATAGTCCGCGTCGTGTATATGGATATAATTGCTCTTAACGTAGTCTTTCGAAGTTTGCGACAAGAGCATATCCATAACAAATGCCTTTGAATTTTCGCTGGCAAATTTCATCATCATGCCGGCAGGAGTCTCGGCGTTCATATTCGCATTTTCCTTGGTAATTTCATTGGCGATGGTGTTTACAATGCCCATGTACATATCGTATGTTTTTCTGCCGCGAGCAATATTTCTCTTTTCACGATAAAGAATATATGCCTTTGCAACATTTTTGTATTGAGATTTCATAAGCTCAATCTCAACGAGGTTTTGAATTTCTTCAACGTCTACAACGTCTTTATCCATGCTTTCAATGGAATTCGCTATTTTTTCGGCATAGCTTATATCGTTTACGAACTCATGGTTCATAGCCTTTAATATTGCGCTGACAATTTTTTCTTTGTCAAAATTTTCTATTCGACCGTCTCTTTTTCTTATAGTGCTTACCATTACTGTTTACATCCCTTCTTGCATCATTTTAAATCGCTCACGCAACTATATCTTGTGTTGTTACATGTTTTTCATTTGCATATCTTGTGTTACTGCGAGATTTATTATAATTCAAAAGCGGAAAAAAATCAAGTGATTTACACCAATATCTTTGTTACATTTCTTTTACAACAAATCATATTTTTGTAACACTTTCAAAACGTTTCAAAGGCACTTGATTTATGCCCGTTCACAACTCAAAAATGCGTCGTTATTAAAAATTCAAAATATATTTGACTCGATATTTTTCGACTTTTGTGCAAAAACCAACCCGACATACCACGAAATATGCCGGGTTAATCGTTTTTATACTACTATATATTGTGTCACTTTTAAAATTTATGGCCGCATGAGCTGCAATATTCGGCTTCTACATCTACCTTTTCGCCGCACTCTTCGCAAACCTTTTTGTTTTTAAAAGCATCCATTTTTTCTTTTAACGTCTGCTCTTCTTCGCGCAAAGCGGTTATTTCATTGCAAACGTTCTCAATTTCATCGCTCTCCTCGCCGTCGTACACAAGGCGGCCGATTTTGGCATAGCACTCATCGAGCTTATCTTTAATATCGCTGAGTTTTATTTTAAGTTTGGTGTAGTCGATGGTATCACCCGAAACCTTAGCCGCTTTTTTTGCGGCTTTACTTATGGTTTTTTTCACTTTTTCAAATATATCATTTTTCAACGTAAAAACCTCCCTCTAATTATTTAAGACTATCAAGATGTGATTTTACACTGTTTTCAAATTTGTTATTTCCCGGGTTATAATATTTTTTGTCCGCAAGATTATCCGGAAGATACTGCTGTTTAACATATGAATTTGGATAATCGTGCGGATATTTATACCCTATTGCATGGCCGAGAGCCTTTGCGCCCTCGTAGTGACCGTCTTTGAGATAAGATGGTATGTCACCGGAATTTCCGCTTCTTATATCTTCAAGCGCCACATCTATTGCACAAATCGCCGAGTTGGACTTTGGAAGACCGGCAAGAAAAATAACCGCCTCCGCAAGCGGAATTCTCGCTTCGGGAAATCCGAGCTGAAGAGCGCTGTCAACGCATGCTTTGGTAATCGCCACCGCATTGGGATACGCAAGCCCCACATCTTCCGCACTTATAACAAGAAGCCTTCGACATATCGATATAAGGTCGCCGCCCTCAACCAGTCTTGCGAGGTAATGCACTGCCGCGTCGGGGTCGCTTCCCCTTATTGATTTTTGAAAAGCACTTAAAACGTCGTAATGATTGTCACCGTCGCGGTCAAAGGCAAAAGCGCTCTTTTGAGTTACGGCGGTTACCGTTTCGGGGGTAATGTCAAATTTTCCGTCGAACCCGCCGATTTTAATGCACATTTCAAGTATTGTAACGGCTTTTCTTACGTCACCGTAGGCACTTGAGGCAATTTGCATTAAAACCTCTTCGGAAGCCGTCGGCTCCTTTTGCGGATAGAGCTCACGCGCCATTTTCAGCGCGCGCTTTAACGCATCGCAAATATCCTCGGGCATTACTGGCTTAAACTCAACAACTGTGCTTCGGGAAAGTATGGCATTATATACGTAAAAATAGGGATTTTCCGTAGTACTTGCAATGAGCGTAATACTTCCGTCTTCTATGTACTCCAAAAGCGACTGCTGTTGCTTTTTGTTGAAATTTTGTATCTCGTCAAGATACAAAACCACGCCGTTTCTCCCCTCGATATCATCTACTGACGCCGCAACTTCTCTTATATCTTTAAGCGAAGCGTTTGTGGCATTGAGCTTAAAAAGTTTTTTCGATGTTGTGTTTGCCAAAATATTTGCGACGGTAGTTTTTCCGGTTCCCGAAGGGCCATAGAATATCATATTGGATATTTCTTCACCGCCGCCTATATTTGTAAGCGGCTTGTTATCGCCTATAATGTGGTGCTGACCTACCACTTCGTCTAAAGTTCGCGGCCTTACATAATCTGCAAGCGGTTTCAATTATATACCTCCAACTTAAAGTAAACTACTATCTGTAAAGCGAATATTTGTCGCAGAGCGCTTTAACGCGAGCGCGGGCAACATCTGCATTTTCTTCAAAATCTTTAAGAGTAATGGCTATAATATCCGCAATTTCCGCCATATCTTCCTCTACCATTCCGCGTGAGGTAACAGCCGGTGTTCCGAGCCTTACACCACTTGTAACAAAGGGTTTTTCGGGGTCGAAAGGAATTGCGTTTTTATTTGCCGTAATGCCTATTTCATCGAGCATGTGCTCGGCTTCTTTACCGGTTATCGGCATGTTGCGAAGGTCAAGAAGCATGAGGTGGTTATCAGTTCCGCCGGAAACGAGGTCAAATTCTCTTTCCAAAAGAGCACTGCTTAAAGCCTTTGCGTTCTTTACGATTTGAGTTTGATATGCTTTAAATTCGTCGGAAAGAGCTTCCTTAAAGCAAACAGCTTTTGCCGCTATAATATGCATGAGCGGGCCGCCCTGAATTCCGGGGAAAATAGATTTATTTATAAGTTTTGCGTGTTCTTCTTTGCAAAGAATAAGTCCGCCTCTAGGACCGCGGAGAGTTTTGTGGGTGGTTGTGGTTACGAAATCGGCATAGGGCACCGGTGACGGATGAAGACCTGCCGCAACCAAGCCCGCAATGTGAGCCATGTCTACCAAGAGGTAAGCGCCCACTTCTTTTGCAATGTCCGCAAATGCCTTAAAATCCAAAATTCTCGGATATGCGCTTGCACCGGCAACGATTAACTTAGGCTTGCACTCGTGAGCTATTTTTCTTATTTCGTCATAATCCACTCTGTATGTATCTTCGGAAACGCCGTAAGGAACAATGTTGTAATATTTTCCGCTTATGTTTACAGGACTTCCGTGGCTCAAATGGCCGCCATGAGCAAGATTCATGCTAAGAACAGTATCACCGGGGTTGAGAACGGCAAAAAATACCGCCATATTCGCCTGTGCACCCGAGTGAGGCTGAACATTTGCATGTTCTGCGCCGAAAATTTCCTTTGCTCTGTCAATAGCGAGCTGTTCAACTACGTCCACATATTCACAGCCGCCGTAGTAGCGCTTGCCGGGATATCCTTCGGCATACTTATTTGTAAGCGGAGTTCCCATAGCTTCAATAACCGCATTGCTCACGAAATTTTCGCTGGCAATAAGCTCGATTTTATTTCTCTGCCTGTTCACCTCAGCCTCTATAACATCGGCAATTTGAGGATCGATTTTACGAATTTCTTCTGTGCTGTACATTGACATTTCCTCCCAATATATAAAATTTTTAAATTAAATTTACTCAGTAATACCATTATAAAACATTTTGCCGATTAATTCAATAGTTAATTTAAATTTATTATCTGAAATCAAATGAAAAAACAGCTGTTTTATCCGTTTCACCCCAATTCGACAAAGGTATGAACGATATCTTTTTCACATTTTTCAAAACAGGAATGTCGTATGCTCTTTTTCTGTTGTCTTTAACATGAATTTCATTTACATTTCCCACTTCGTCCGTTATTACTGCTTTAAACTCTTTGCACAATGTTTTGGGCATGTGCATAACGGGGCTGTTTAAAAGAACATTGCATCGCGTGGCGTGTGTTCTTTCGCAAAAATCGCCGTTCAGCGTTTCACGGTTTAAATCGCTGTCAAATACTATATGCACGGCATTAACAGAGAGCGGCTCGTCAAATTCGTAGGATATTTCTTTTCCGTTTTCCGCTGAAATTCCGCAATTTTCATCGCCGTATATTTTGTGTGTTCTGTCTTTTGAGTCACAAAGGCGCGCGTTCGGTGCCGCGTTTTCGCAAGCCGGCGAAATTTTTCTTTTTTTGTATGGCAAAAAGCAATCGTTATTCATAAGCGTTTGCATAAGTTCACTTGTTTTTTCGTGGTAAAGGCCGTTGGGAGTAAGGTCATATTTTTTACAAATTGCAGCCGCCGTACCCACAGCCTGACCCAAAAGCGCACACGTTGCCATAACACGGATACTGCTCATTGCCATGTGTGTCATGCTGATATTTCTGCCGGCAAAAAACAAATTTTCCACATTTTTCGAATACAACGCGCGATAAGGTAAAGTGTATGGCGCAGGGGTTTCAAAATTTGTGTTTGGAGTGCCCACATGGTAAAATCCCATGGGAAAATGGTCGTCCAAAGGCCAACCGCCGTAAGCCACGGTATCTTCAAAAATAACATTTTCCGAAATATCGCGCTGTGTTACCACATACTCGCCCATCATGCGCCTCGACTCGCGCTTGCCGGCAAGAAATCCTAAAAATTCAAGTTCCCAATTATCGGCATTGAATTTGCCCGAATTTTTTATGTAATCCCACATCCCCACTGAAAGTTTTAAAAGCTCCGAAGTAATCTCTTCGGTTTCGCCTATGGTGTCGCGGTTTCCGCCAAGCTCCAAATACCAAAAATTTTCATAAGGGCTGTAAATATCGGTGCCACGCCTTAAAACCTCGTCATCGGCAAGTTCAGTACTCCATGCGGGTGCTTTAAAATTGACTTTCTTCTCGGTTTCTCTTCCCTGTAAAAGGCAACTCATGCCCATGGTAAAATCATCACTTTTTTCAACATGAGTTTGCTCGCCGTAATCGGCCTTGCACTCTCTTCCTATTTTAAACTCGGCTCCGGTAAGCGGCGCAAGTATGCTGTCGCCTGAACAATCGCAAAAGAAACTTGCATGAACGTCAAAAAATTTTTGCGTGGTAAGCTGATAGCCTGTTACACTTGTGATTTTTGTATCTCTTCCGTCAGCAAATTCGCCCTTTGTAACGGATGCATCCATGCATGTGCAATTTAAAAGCAAGGTGATGTTTTTTTCCCGAATCACAAAATCATAGAGAACAGTATCCCAAATATAATAATTTTTTGTTGGATTTCGATATAGATTTTCAAGCATTATTTCTTCCAAAATACCGGTTTCGCGGTTGTTTTCGCCTTGTGCGCCGCAAACCCACATTCTTATCTCCGAAGATGCATTTCCGCCGAGAACCGGGCGTTCGTGCATAAGCACAACCTTTATTCCCTCTCTTGCCGCGGCAATTGCGGCACATATTCCCGCCATACCGCCTCCTACTACGCACAAATCGGTTGTAATTATTTTTCTTTCCAGCATATTCATTCCTCCGCTTGACAATATGTTAATTATGTTGTATCATCATATTATCAACATTTTTCTCTTAATTCTTGCTTTAAAATGCAAATAAACATCAAAAAAATGCACAGGTGATAAAATGGAAAAACTTGTCAGCGAAATACTCGCATATATGGAATTTTTAAAAAGCGAATACAATCTCAACTTGTCGGTGCATCCAAACCTCAAATATGCCGACCGCTTTGTACGATTTGAAGAGTTTACCCCCTATCATGCTCACGTTAGCCCCTATTGCACATACGTTAAAAGCACACTATTTAAAAAATGCATTTTGTGCCAATATTTTGTGAGGAAAAAATGTGAAAAAAACCTTTCTTTTGTAGGCGAATGTCACGCGGGGATTATGCAATACATACATGCCGTTTACGCGAAAAACGCCGTTATGGGATTTATAAGCGTAAGCGGTTACCGAGGAAAAAAGCGTGTACCTAAAGAAAATAAACTCTATGATAGCACCGTTTTAAACGAAGACATACCCGGAGCATTTTTAAACACGATAATTTCTCCCCTTGCGAGAATGTTGGGAATATTGCTCAGCGAAGAAACACCCAAACTAAGAGATGACTTTGACAAAATAAAATCTTTTGTAAACGAATACCACACCACAATAACCCTTGACATGCTTTGCGAAAATCTGCATTTCAGTAAGTCTTACATAAGCCACACATTTAAAGCAAAAACCGGATATACGCTGAAAAAATATTGCAACATTTTAAAAGTGGAAGATGCGAAAAACCTTCTTAAAAGCACCGATTTGTCGGTAACCGAAATAGCTTTTGCCGCGGGGTTCGGAAATATCAGCTATTTTATAAGTACCTTTAAATCACTAACCGGAAAAACTCCGCTCGAATACAGAAAAAACTCGCTTTGAAATTTCGAAAATACGAACTTTTATATCATTTTCTGGATATACTTTTTTAATTTTCTATTGTATAATACTTTAAGAAGATAGTTCTTATGAAATATCCACCCGCTCGTAGGGTGGATTTCGTTTATTAAATGTTCTCAATTTCTTTTTAAATTTTTCAATAAAACTGCTATCGACATCAAAGATATTAAAACCCAGGAAACAAACATGGGAAGATATCCGAAATATTTTATCACACTGCCGTACACTGCGCTCGAAACACCGGCGCCGATGTAAGTTGAAAAATCCATAATGCCGCTTACCGAAGCCGTATTTCCGCTTTTGGCAAATGAGAGAGGAAATATGCTCACAACCGACGTATTTATTACGGAAACCGCCATATATATTATTCCAAGACAAACAACCGAAACGGAAATTGTTGTTTTGTCAAGGCAAAGTATCGCAGCCGCCGCAACGCAAACGACAAAACCAAAAAGCGAAACTCTGTTTTCGTTGTCGCCGCAAATTTTATACAAAAACGGATAAACCATTCGTCCACAAAGACCTATAAGCGGAATAAACAAAACGTAAATTGAAGATTTCGTCAAATCCACACAATATGTATCTACAATATATACCGCCATCCAAAGACTTATGTTTTCTTTCATCACGCCGTGTATGACTGCGATGATGTCCATTGTAACAAACTCTTTGCTTTTTAAAAATTTTAAAATAGGTTTACGTTCGGGTGCTTCTTCGGAAATATTTTTTATATCTTTTGTAAGAACAAAAATCACAAGCGCCATAAAAAGCGTAATAGCTCCCGGTACGGCAAACGCCGCTTTTACACCGTAATTTTTTATCACAAGGGTGTTTACAACTATTCCCAAAAGATTGCCCGACGCTACCGAAGTTACCATAAGCGATGCTTTTTTCTTCACTTTGTCTTTTTCATATATAGAAGAAACCACGCAAAGCACCGAGCTCCAAAGCATAGACTGGGCAAGCGCGTTTACAATCCACAAAAAAGCCATTGCCGCAAACGGCGGAAAAAAACTTATTAAAATGTTGCTTACGCCCGACAAAACAAGCCCGTAAGATAACATTGTCCACGGAGGCAAAAAATCGCTCAGCGAGCCGTTTATCATTCTTCCCACCGCATACACCGCAAAAAAACAACTTCCCAAAATTCCTATTTGAGCCGAGTCTAGAAGTTTCATATTCTTCAGTTCCGGGCCCGCAACCGATAAATTCACCCTTGCCACATAAATCGACATATAGGCTATGTAAACGCCGAAAAATATAATTAAAGCAGGTAGCCTTTTCTTTCGCATATTATTTCTCCTCAATATCTAAGTTGTTCTATCACGTCGTGATTTCTTACCGCGCGGCTTTCCGCCTCTTCTCTATTTGTCAAAGAAAGCGCCACGGCAATACTGTCAAGCACGCTGATATGCGCAATTCTAGCTGAAATTGCCTCTGCGGGATAGTGAATTTCATCGGTGGTAATAACCAGCGGAAAATCGCTGTATTTTATAATTTCGCTTTTCGGATAACTTGTAACGCACACCGTTTTCGCGCCGTTTTCTTGAGCATGTTTTAGCGCGTCAACGGTGGGTACGGTTCTTCCGCTGTTTGAAATTCCCACAACCACGTCTTTTGATTTTATATTCATTGCCGAAACTTTCATATTTACAACATCTGTAAAAAACAGCGCATTTCTGCCTATTTCCACCAAACGGTATTGAAAGTCGCTCGCAATGCCCGCCGATGTTCCCACTCCGTAAACATAAATATTTTCGGCTTTTTTTATTGCATCAACCACTTTTTCAAACATAACACCGTCCAAATCGCGCGCGGTATCGTGAAGCGTTTTTACATTTGCCGCAAAAATCTTTTTAAAAACGTTTTGTGAATTATCGTCATTTGAAATATAGGGAGAAAATCCAAGCTGTTCGTTCCTTGCAAGATCTCTTGAAAGAAGAAGTTTAAATTCCGTATATCCCCCGAAACCGAGAGTTTGGCAAAACCTGATTACGACGGATTTTACAACTCCGGCATTTTCCGCCAATGCGGATACCGTCATCGAAACAACCGCCTCACAATTTTTAAGAATGTAATCGGCAAGTTGGCGCTCTTTTTTTGTTAAATGCGCATACTCCGCCTTAATTAACGAAAGGCAGGACTTATTTTGCATAGAAAATCACCTCTTTTGAAAAATAATTCTAAATATATAGTGTTTTTTAGAACTTTGGCTATTATATCATTATTTTTCAATCTTGTCAACCAAGATAAGAGGTGATTTATTTATTACTGTTTATTTATTACTGTTTATTTTTTCTTTCTTCAACCATTTTCACAAACCACTCAACCATATTCGGGTCGGTATGGGAGAAAAAGGCACTTTTACCCGTATCGAGTTTTGAAATTGCCTGCATATCGCCGTCGGTAAGGTTAAAGTCGAAAACGTTGAAATTCTCTTCCATGCGCTGTTTGTGCACGCTTTTCGGTATTACAACAACACCCCTTTGAATATGCCAGCGCAATATCACCTGAGCTACGCTCTTTTGATATTTTTCGCCAATTTCCTTAATGACGGGATTTTCGAACATATCTCCCCTGCCCTCGCCAAAAGGTGCCCATGCTTCGGGCGCAACACTGTATTTTTTCGTCCAATTAAGTTGCTCATTTTGCTGATGCAACGGATGAATTTCAATTTGATTTACCATAGGCTTTATTTTGGCAAAAGACGCTATATCCACCATTCTGTCCGCATAGAAATTTGATATGCCTATTGCGCGAATTTTTCCGGCTTCGTATAGCTCTTCCAGCGCCGAGTAGGCGCCGTAAATATTGTTGAACGGCTGATGAAGAAGACAAAGGTCAAGGTAATCTGTTCTAAGCTTTTCCATTGACTCCAAAACGGATTTTTTTGTTTCCTCGTAGCCGTAATGCTCTATCCACACCTTTGTTGTGAGAAATATATCTTCTCTCTTCACACCAGATTTTTCAATCGCACCGCCCACTTCCGCTTCATTGAAATAGCTTTGGGCAGTATCTATGGAGCGATATCCCACCGAAAGCGCATCGAGCACGCAACTTTCGCACTCTTCTTTTGAAACTTGATAAACGCCGTATCCCAAAATCGGCATTTTTACACCGTTATTAAGCGTTATGTATTCCATTAAACTCTCTCCTTATATCAACATTAAACATTCTTTCCCATTTCGAATGCATCTTTCATGCACTTGCTACCCTTAACAGTTCCCTTTTCGTAAAATCCGGTTCCGTAAATAATGCCCATTTCTCTTGCGCCCTCTACGCAGTCGGCATATCCGCGAAAACATGCAAGAGTTGTATCCATAGCCTCTTTTCCTTCATCTGCAGCGGTCATAATGTAGTAAAATTCTTTGTTTTTCACTTCGAGCCAACGCGCAACAGTTCTATCTATCACAGCTTTTAACTGCGCATCAATCGAATAAAAATACACCGGGCTCGCAAACACCAAAACATCGGCATCAATCATTTTTTGCAAGATTTCGCCCATGTCGTCTTTTATGGCGCAAACGCCGTTTTGCTTACAAGCATAACACGCTTTGCAATATCCCACATTCTTTTCGACAACGTGGATTTTCTCTACATCATTGCCCGCACTTAAGGCACCTCTCATAAATTCATCGCACAAAAGGTCTGAATTTCCGCCTTTTCTCGGACTTCCCGACAATATTAAAATTTTTTTACTCATATTCGGCACTCCTTTTAATTTGATTGTTAGCCTTATTATACAACCTAAACCCAACTTTAGGTCAAGTGTTTTTTGATTTTTCAAAATAAAAAGGCGCCGCAATTTTTCACAGCACCTTTTGAATATTAATTTCCGTTTTCAATGCTTATCTCGTAGAATTTTCCGAGAAGGTCGTCAACGTTAGCGTTTTTCTTTTCATCGCCGCGTATATCGGTAATGCAATTTCCCTCATGTAGCATAATGAGCCTTGAGCCGTAGTTTACGGCAAAACGCAAATTATGCGTAACCATAATTGTGGTTATTTTTTTATCCTTTACAAACTTATCGGTAAGCTCCATTACCGTGTCGGAAGACTTAGGGTCAAGCGCCGCGGTATGTTCATCGAGAATTAAAAGCCTGATATCCGCCATATTTGCAATAACCAAAGCCATTGCCTGTCTTTGACCGCCGCTAAGGCTTCCAACCTTTGTATTTAAACGATTTTCAAGACCCAATCCACAGCTTTCGAGAAGGGTACGATAAGTATCGAGTTGTTTTTTGTTAATTGCGCCGGTAAGGCCGTACATTTTATTTTTGTTGTCGGCAAGGGCAATGTTTTCAAGAATCGTTAAATTTGCACAAGTTCCCATTTGCGGGTCTTGGAAAACTCGGCCTATAAAAGATGCTCTTTTGTATTCGGGCAAGCGAATTATGCTTTTGTTATCAAGAAAAATATCTCCGTCATCGGGGAGCATACTTCCGCAAATAAGGTTTAAAAGCGTACTTTTTCCACTGCCGTTGGAACCTATCACCGATACAAATTCCCCCTCGGAAACATCGAGAGAAAATTTGTTAAAAAGCGTTGTTTCGTCAACAGTTCCCACATTGAATTTTTTTATAATATTTTGTATACTTAACATTTCGCACCGCCTTTTTTAGGCTTTAAAGAAAATTTACTTGCAACAATTGCCGCGGTAAATATCACTGCCATAAGAAGTTTTAAATAGTTTGTGGGAAGCCCCAAAGCAAGCGCGCAGGAAAGGCACGCCTTGTATGCCACACTTCCCAAAATCACCATAGTTGTAGCTTTCATAAAAGAACACTTTTTAAACAGGCTGAGGCCTATAATTACAGAGGCAAGACCGAGAACCACCATCCCCACTCCCATTTGAGTGTCTGCCGAGCCTTTTGCCTGAGCTATAATCGAACCCGAGACCGCCGCAAGTCCATTTCCGAGACAAAGACCCAAAACTTTGCTCTTTCCGGGGTCTTTTGCAAGAAGTGTTACATAGCGCGAATTATCGCCCGCCGCCCTTAAAAGCAAACCGGATTTTGTTTTTAAATAAAGATCCAAAAGAAGTTTTACAATTATGGCAATTATAAACGAAACAATGAGAATTCTCACTGAAAATCCGTTTATTTGCTCGGGTATGAGGTTTGCGGGGAATGTGTTGAAAATAGTGGGTTGCCTGAAAAACGAAGCTATCGACATACCGCCGGTTCCACTCTCCACTACTACAAGGTTTACCGTAAGAAGCGAGGTATAAACCAAAATTCCACAAAGCAAATCTCTTATTTTAAATTTAATGTGTAAAACTCCGGTTACAGCGCCGGCCGCCGCGCCGAGAATAAAGGAGAGCAATATGCAAAGCCAGGGATTTACGCCGTGCAATATTAAAACACCTGTTACCACCGCGCCAAGGGGCATGGTTCCGTCAACCGAAAGATCCGGGAAATCCAGTATCGAATAGGTTATATACACGCCCAGCGCAAGGATTGCATACATAAACCCCTCTTCGAGTGTTACTTTTAAAACGTTAAGCAATATGTTCATTATTCTTACTCCTTAGCTGTTGTTACCATTTGCGCATTTTTGTACGCTTCTGGAATTTCTATTTTAAGTTTTTCGGCAACTTCCGTATTTACAACGGGTTGCGTTTCACCAATTGTTTCGACGGAAATATCCACCGCACTTTCACCGTTTAACACTCTTACCGCTATCTCGCCCGTTTTCTTTCCGAGTGCAACATAGTCTATGCTTTCCGAAGCAAGACAACCTTTTGTAATCTGCTCAACCTCAGAACCGTAAACGGGAATATTTGCCGCATTTGCCTGTTCAAGAACCGTGGTGAGGTTATTCACAACATTGTTATCGGTAAAGTTATTTATAAGGTCTACCTTTGATGCCAAAGACGATGCCGCCTGAGGAATATCCGAAGCGCCCTGAACACCTTGCGCCACAACTTCCATTCCGCATTTTTCGGCAAGTTCTTTTAATGTGTTAAGATGAGAAACGGAATTTGCTTCGCTAGTTGTATAAAGAACACCTATTTTCTTGGCATCGGGTTGGAACGCTCTTATCATGTCGAGCTGTGCGCTCAAATTGAGAACATCGCTTGTGCCCGTGCAATTTGAACCAGGAGTTTTAAGCGAATCTACAAGTCCTGCCGCCACCGGGTCGGAAACCGAGCAAAATACTACCGGAACCGAGCCCTTTGCCGCCGCATATGCTGAAACTGCCGCCGGCGTTGCTATGGGAATAATTATATCATATTTTTTGGCAACCATGTTTTTAGCTATTGAGTCGCAAGTTGCGCTGTCAAAATTTCCGTTTTGACGGTCAATCTCCGCTTTATCTCCGAGCAATTCGAGAATTGCTTTTTCCACACCTTCGTAGCAGTTGTCTAAGGACGAATGTGAGCCGAACTGTATTACGCCCACTTTCAACTTTCCGCTGTCGCTTTTTTCATCGCTTTGATTTGAACAGCCCGCAAAAATACAAGCTACTAACATTATGGATACTACAAGTGCAATAAATTTTTTCATCTTTCTTTACCTCTCTTTTCAAAATTCTTGATGAGTCGGTTTGTAGTGTTCTCGAATAAAAGTCGGGTGAATAAATCGGTTTGCGCGCACAACCTGCATTTAAATTTTCGCCGATAAAAAAACACTCCTATCCCATTTACCATGGGACAAGAGTGTAAATATCTCCTGCGTTGCCACCCAAATTCATCTATAAACAGATGCACTCACCGACATACCAACATATGTCTGTCACTGTAACGGTTGACCTCCGTCTTACCTAACCTTTCGGCTCAGCTCGCCCTCACGAGTCCATTCACTATGGTGTGCATTACCGCAATCCCACCGCCTGCGGCTCTCTTGTATACCTTGACCTAAGTTACTACTCTCGCTCATCGGTTTAGATTATAATACCACATTAAAAGCAATGTGTCAATACTTTTTTGAAAATTTTTGCAATGGAAAGTGTAGGTTTACAATAGATGTGTTACATTCCGGCAAAGGATGTTAAGGCTTTTCTTGATAATGGCAAAATTCTTTAAAAAATCTTTTTTCAATGTACTTATATATGCCTTATATGTTATAA
>CAZSIY010000009.1:0-16148 GCA_964606825.1 uncultured Oscillospiraceae bacterium
AATATATATAATGTTATAATTAATCTATTACTTTTAATGTTTAAAAGAAGGAGGGGCACATGGCTTTAACAAAAAAATGGATTTTTCCGGGCGAAAATGAAATCACCGCATCAAATATATCAAAAATTTGCTCCGTGGGAAAACTTGTGGGAAAAATTCTCGCTTCTCGCGGTTTCGACGAAGAAAGCGCACTTAAGTTTCTCGACACAAGCGCAAATATTTTTTACAACCCCTTCCTTTTAAGCGGCATGAAAGAGGCTGTAAGCACAGTAAGTTCCGCGATTTTAAACAACGAAAAAATTGCCGTGTACGGCGATTACGACACCGACGGCATTACCTCAACATACATTGTGTACGACTATTTAAAGAGCTCAAATGCAGATATCATCTACTATATTCCCGACCGCGAAAGCGAAGGCTACGGCGTGAGCAAAACCGGAATAGACAAGCTCAAACAAAAGGGCGTTCGCCTTATAATAACGGTGGACACAGGCATTACGGCAACGACTGAAACAGAGTACGCAAAAGAACTCGGCATAAACATGGTAATTACAGATCATCACACTTTAAAAGACACATTGCCAAACGCCACCGCTGTAATAAATCCCAAAATAAAATCAAACTACCCCTTTGACGCGCTTGCGGGCGTGGGAGTTGCGTTTAAACTTGTGTATGCCCTCTCGGGTTGCAACGAAAAAATATTTAATAAGTACTGCCCTTTTGCCGCAATAGGCACCATAGCGGACATGGTTCCTTTAACAGACGAAAACCGATATATAGCCGCAAAAGGCCTTAAAAAAATAAGAGAAACAAATAACCTCGGGCTTATTGCTCTTGCACAATTTTCGGGAAAAGACATAAACGCCCTCACATCTTCCGACATAGGCTTTGCTTTTGCCCCCAGGCTGAACGCCGCCGGCAGAATGGCAGACGCTTCGCTCTCAGTGGAGCTCCTTTTGGCAAAAAGCAAAACCGAAGCCGAAAAATATGCTTCCGCCATTGAAGAGTGCAACAGAAACCGCCAAAAGGAAGAGCAGGAAATTTTATCGGAAGCTCTCGACATTATACGTGAAAATCATTTTGAAAACGACAGCTACATACTCGTTGCCAAAGAAAATTGGCTCCATGGAGTAATAGGTATAGTGTCATCGAGAATTACCGAAATGTTTTGCAAGCCGAGCTCCGTGATAAGCATAAATTCAGACGGCACCGGAAAGGCTTCGGGAAGAAGTATTCGCGGAATTAACTTATTCAATGCCTTGCAAAGCTGCAAAGAAAATTTGGTAAAATTCGGCGGGCACGAGCTCGCGGCGGGATTTACCGTAAAGAGCGGCATGGTAGATGCTCTCAGGCAAGACATGAACCGATTTATGCAGCCTTTTATGAGCGAAGAAATATGCACGCCCACCCTTGAAATAGATGCAAAAATTTCTCTGGACGACATTTGCACAGACACCGCAAAAGAGTTGGAAATTTTAGAACCCCATGGCATAGGCAACCGCGCTCCCGTTTTTTGCCTGGAAAATGTAAAAGTGGCGGGCATAAGATACACCGCAAACGGAAAACATGCATTTATAACGGTGAGCTCAAATGATTCATACCGTGAAATCCCCGCATTTTCCATGGCAAATCGAGTTAAATCAATAGAGAGCGGAGATATTATTTCAATAGCGGGTTCACTTGGCATAAACACATACAAAGGCAGATGCACGGCACAATTTATAGCACGTGATATTCACGCCGAAAGTCAGCCGAAACACATAAATCGCACCGAACTTGCAATGTTTTTTGCCGCAATGCGTGAAGAAATGGCAAATTCCTATGTAAGCATGGACAAATTTTCGCTTATGCCGCTTTTCGGCAAAGACAAAATGTCCGCATTTAAACTTTCCACAAGAAAAACTGCGCTTAAAATATTCGAAGAGCTTGAAATTATAGAAATTAAAGACTGCGGCTCCACGATTACAGTACGGCAGGGAAAAAATTTCAAAAGCAAAACAAATCTTGCCAATTCGAAAACATATTTGAAGTTTAATACCGTAGAGGAGGTTACAACATGAAAGAAACATTTGAAAATCTCATAGAAAAGGTATTGTCATACACTCCTAACGCCGACACGGAAAAAATCAAACGTGCCTACGAACTTGCCAACGAAGCGCACAAAAATCAAAAGCGCATATCGGGCATACCCTATATAATCCACCCACTTGCGGTGGCAACAATTGTGGCAGATTTGCAAATGGACGTAGATTCAATCTGCGCGGCACTTTTGCACGACGTTGTGGAAGACACGGCGTATTCTGCCGAAGACATAAAAGAGCGCTTTGGTGAACAGGTGGCACTTCTTGTAGACGGCGTTACAAAACTCGACAAAATCTCTTTTTCAAGCAAAGAAGAAAGAGATATGGAGAATTTAAGAAAAATGTTTCTTGCCATGGCAGCAGACATAAGAGTTATAATAATAAAATTTGCCGACCGAATGCACAATTTGCGCACGCTTATAAGCATGTCGGAAGACAAACAGCGCGAGAAAGCGCGAGAAACGCTCTCTATCTTCGCCCCTCTCGCTCACAGGCTGGGTATGTACAAAATAAAATGGGAGCTTGAAGACCTTTCTTTAAAATACATCGACCCCATTGCCTACTACGAAATAATGAAAGGCATAAATCAAAAACGCCAGGAACGCGAAAAATATATAGACATAATAAAGCGTGACCTTAAAAACAAGCTCAAACAGCTTAATATCGAATGTTCCATAGACGGAAGACCCAAACACTTTTACAGCATATATCGCAAAATGTATACGCAAAACAAAACTCTCGACCAAATATACGACCTTTTTGCCGTGAGGATTATTGTAGACAGCGTAAGTGATTGCTACGCCGCACTTGGCGCCGCTCACGAGCTTTACAAACCCATGCCCGGCCGCTTTAAAGACTATATTGCAATGCCTAAACCCAACATGTATCAGTCACTCCACACCACGGTAATTGGGCAAGACGGCCGTCCGTTTGAAATTCAAATTCGAACGAAAAAAATGCACGAAATTGCCGAAAACGGCATTGCCGCACATTGGAAATACAAAGAGGGAAAAAGTGTTTCCGACGCCGATACCGAGCAAAAATTCCAATGGGTGCGCCAAATTCTCGACGTGCAAAAAGATGCCAAAGATGAAGAAGAATTTTTGCAAACTTTGAGAATAGACCTTTTTACAGATCAGGTGTTCGTATTTTCTCCAAAGGGCGACGTTCGCAGCTTCCCTGCGGGTTCCACGCCCATAGATTTTGCCTTTAGCATACATTCGGCCGTGGGATACAAAATGCAAGGTGCAAAAGTAAACGGAAAAATAGTGCCTTTGGACTATCAAATGAAAAACGGTGATATTGTGGAAATTATCACGTCATCAGTTGTTCATGGCCCCAGCCTCGACTGGATAAAAATAATCAAAACAGGTCAGGCAAGAAGCAAAATAAACGCTTGGTTTAAAAAAGAAAAACGCGAAGAAAACATCATTCAGGGAAAAGAAATGCTTGAACGCGAGTTAAAGCGCCAAGGGCTTTCCGAACTTGATTTAAGCTCTTCCGAATATATTGAAGCCGTTGTAAAAAGATACGGCTACGCAAGTGCCGACGATCTTTTTGCAAATTTGGGATACGGCGGACTTCACATTGCAGGCCTTATAAACAAGTTAAAAGACATTTACAAAAAGATGAACGCTCAGGCAGAGCCCGTACTTACCCCCGCAACCGCCGAAAGCGAAAAGCAACGCTCCAAAGGCTCTTCGGACGCGGTAATAGTAAAAGGCGTAGACAACTGCCTTATAAGATACTCAAAATGTTGTAATCCCGTACCGGGCGACAAAATTATTGGCTACATCACACGCGGAAGAGGAGTTTCAATCCACAGGCAAGACTGCATAAACGTTGCTGCTATGTACCAAGATGAAAATGAGCGCGCAAGGCTTATTGATGTTTCTTGGGAAAACAGGCGCGAGGCTTCGTACCTTTCAAAAATTAAAATCGTATGCAGTGACCGCGACGGCCTTGTTCTCGAAGTGGCAAACCTCGTAAACGACACGCGAGTTTCCATGAAATCCGTAAATGCGCGCTCCACAAAAGACTCCATAGCAATTGTGGAGATTACAGTTGACGTAAGAAACACCGACCAGCTAAACACTTTGATGAAAAATTTGAGGAAACTGAAAGACGTTATAGAAGTAACTCGAAGCAATTAATATATCCTTTTGGAGGAATTTATATGAAAGTACAATGCACCCCGCTCGGAATGATAGGAGCAAATTTTTACATTGTAACAAACGAAAAATCAAACGAGGCATTTATTATAGACCCCGGCTCGGAGAACGAAAAGGCCGTAAATCTCATACGCGAGTGCGGCTGTGAGCTTAAATACATTATTCTCACCCACGCTCACGCCGACCATATAGGGGCGCTCGATGATGTAAAAAAGGCATTTCCGAGTGCAAAAGTTGTAATAGGCAAAGACGATGCCGCATCTTTAAACGACGGCGAAAAAAGCCTTTGCGACCGTTTTCGCACTAAAACGCCAAAAACAATCGCCGACATTTCAGCAGATGAAAACACGGTTTTGCACATCGGCGAAAACGAGCTTAAATTCCTCACCACCCCCGGCCACACAAAAGGCGGGATATGTATTCTCGCGGGAGATATGCTTTTTAGCGGAGACACGCTTTTTAACCTTTCGGTAGGCAGATGCGATTTTTACGGTGGAAACCCCGAAGCTCTGGCA
This sequence comes from uncultured Oscillospiraceae bacterium, assembly GCA_964606825.1. Classification (GTDB taxonomy): domain Bacteria; phylum Bacillota; class Clostridia; order UMGS1810; family UMGS1810; genus CAKSIN01. The sequence continues at coordinate 4,768 of CAZSIY010000009.1, forward strand.
CATTCCATTGTAAACAAACTTTTTACGCTAAATCCCGCTACCGCAGTATACCCGGGTCACGGCAACCCAACCACAATAGGCTTTGAATTGGAAAACAACCCATTTATATAACACAGGACAAAATAATGAAACTTATACTTATAAATCACAAAGAAGAATACGCAGCGCGCGAAATAATTGCCGCATACATTCCGAGAATTAAATTTGAAATTACGGACATTGTGCCCGAAGATGACGATTATGCAATCTCTTCGGTTAAAAAAATCGGAGAAAAATTTAAATACAAAGCAGTACTTTCCATAGACGGTAAAAAATATGAGGGAAACGCCATTTCGTGCGAATTTTCGAAAACATTTGTAAAAAGAACTCTCGCCCAAGCGCTTAAACAAGCGACCAAAGCGCATCTCCCATGGGGTCTTATAACGGGAATACGCCCTAGCAAAATGGTGCGCGAACTCATGGAAAAAGGCGTAGAGCAAAGGGAAATATTAAGTCGATTTGAAAATCTCTTTATGTGCGACAACGACAAGGCAAACTTGGCATTTGAGGTTGCTCGCCGCGAAATGGCGCTGATAGGCTCAATTCCCGAAAATTCGGTAAGTCTGTATATAGGCATCCCCTTTTGCCCTACAAGGTGCCTTTATTGCTCGTTCACATCGCAGTCGGTGGAATTTTCAAACAAGCTCACCGAGCCTTACATGGACGCACTTTGTAAAGAGATGAAAGCTACCGCAAAAATAATTTCAGACAAAAACTTAAAAATCGACACAGTGTACATAGGCGGCGGGACACCCACAAGTCTCTCGGCAAAACAACTTTACAGACTTCTTGATGAAATGGTTACGGATTTTGATTTGAGCGCCGTTCGCGAAATAACTCTCGAAGCAGGCCGCCCCGACACAACAGATGCGGAAAAGCTCAAAATCATCTCTGATTTTAAAATTCCGAGAATAAGCATAAACCCACAATCCATGAATGAAAAAACGCTGGAAACAATAGGACGTCGTCACTCGCCGGAAGATATAATAAAAACTTTTGAAAAGGCAAGAAAAATAGGTTTTAACCACATAAATGCAGACATTATAGCCGGGCTTCCAGGAGAAACACCCGAGGATTTCAACCACACGCTTTGCGAAATAGAAAAGTTAAATCCCGAAAGCGTTACCGTGCACACAATGTCTGTAAAAAGAGGCTCGTTCCTTGACAAATATTACGATATGTACACCCCGTCTGCCGCGGAAACTGTAAACGAAATGCTCAAAACCGCATCGGCGAAAATGGAGGAGATGAAAAAACTCCCATACTACATGTATCGTCAGAAAAACATGCTCGGGAACCTTGAAAACGTAGGATATTGCAACAACGAGCACGAATGTTTGTATAACATTTACATAATGGAAGAAGTTCAAAGTATATTCGCCGTTGGTGCCGGCGCCTCCACAAAAATAATCTCGCCATCAAGATCAGCGGATTTGGGGGATAAAATAGACCGTATTTTTAACGTAAAAGAAGTTTCGGAATATATTAAACGAATTGATGAAATGATTGCCAGAAAAAATATTTTGTATGAATTTTAAATTTGATGTTGTATTTTACAATTATGTTACAATATATTGCATATTATATGGGCGCCGCGATTACATTAAAATTATTTTCGGCGACATTGCATCAACAGAGAAAACCGAGCAAAACGAATAAAATCGTCATGCTCGGTTTTGTTTTATTAACTCGTCTCGGGTTGGGTCATAATTGCCATGCAAAGAACTTTTATTCCCGCCGACATTTCTATTTTATTACAAAGGGGCAGTTCCACTCCGTCGCTGTTTTTTACGGAAACGGATATTTTCAAGCCGCTGTCGTTTTTTATTTCCACAACGCCGTCGCAATCCACCACGATTTTTTTGACTTTTTCGTCAAGCAACGACACTTTTTCACCGTTGAACCAAATTTCCACATCTTGCGAGGGTTTTCCGCTGTCAAGAGACACTGTAACACTGCCCTTTTTTATTTTCTCTGTCGATTCGTAAGTTATGTTTTCATATTTTTCAATTTCGGTAAACATCGCTCTCGTTGCCTTGTTTTTTAAAAATATTTGCGACGCAATCACCACCGAAAACAGCGCTATTCCCAAAACAACAAGCATTTTTGAAACGAAATCAATCGAAATTTTCTTTATTCCAAAGCCGAGCATATTCCTCACCTGTAAAATTATATGCTAAAAAACTCGATTTTATACGTTCATTCCCGCAAGGTACCCGGTTGAAAAAGCTATTTGCAAGTTAAATCCGCCGGTGTAGGCATCTACGTCTATAACCTCACCCGAAAAAAACACGCCTTTTTCAAGTTTCGACTCCATGGTCTTGGGATTAATCTCTTTAACGCTAACGCCTCCTGAAGTTACTATAGCATCGCTCACGCTCCTTAAACCGCTCACGTCAAATTCAAGAGACTTCAGGCAAGCCAAAAGAGCTTTTCTTTCCTCGCGGCTTATGGAATTAACCTTTTTGTACGGGTCAATGCCGCTTAGTTCCACAATTACAGGAATAAGTTTTTTGGGCAAAAGAGCATCTAAAGAATTTACAAACGCCTTGTTTTTATTGGCTTCAAAATCGCGAAGTATACGTTTATCAAGAATTTGCTCATCAAGCGCGCTTTTTAAATCTATTTTTATTTTATATTTGTGTTTATCAAAGTTTCTCATGTGGGAACTTGCACTCAAAATCACGGGCCCGCTGACGCCGTAATGAGTAAAAAGCATTTCGCCAAAGTCGGAATATATCTCTTTTTTATCCATTTCAACGCTTAGATAAATATTTCTCAAAGATAGCCCCATAAGGTCTTTGCAATACTTTGAGTTTAAGCAAAGCGGCACAAGAGATGCCTTTGGTGCAACAACCGTATGCCCCATTTTTTTCGCAAATTTGTAACCGTCGCCGGTGGAGCCGGTTCTCGGATAGCTCATGCCGCCGGTGGCAATTACCACCGATGCGCACTTCAAAGCTCGATTCCCGCTTAAAACAACTGTTTTCCCGTCGTTTTCGCACTTTATGTCCTTTACCTCACCTCGCAATGTTTTCACGCCATAATGCTTTAATATTCGTTTGAGAGCCAAAAGAACGTCTGACGCCTTGTCCGACACGGGAAAAATTCTTCCGCCGCGCTCAACCTTTGTTTCAAGCCCTGCGGAATTCAGCAAAGATATCAAATTTCGATTTGTAAAAGAATAAAAAGCGCTGTAAAGAAAATTGCCATTTACGGGAACATTTTCTATAAACTCGGAAATATCGCAATCGTTTGTAATGTTGCACCTTCCCTTTCCCGTGATGAGAAGTTTTTTACCGAGGTCGTCGTTTTTTTCTATTATAACCGCCTTTTTGCCTCTTTTTGCGGCAACTGCGGCGGCCATCATTCCTGCCGGGCCTCCCCCGACAACAAGCACTGTATCATTCATAATATCACTCTCTGTCACCGTCGCCGGAATTGTCTTGACGGTACACCTTGTATTTTTTCCATATATCTTCAAGAGACTCAAACGTTTGAGCGGCATTTTCCTTATCGCGTATTACGAGCGCGACAATGAGTGCGTTTACAAGGCTCAAAGGAGCCACGAGAGAGTCTACGAAATTTACCATGTCACATCCAGCAACAAGAGCGCACTCCGAATAACTTACAATCGGCGATGCCTCGCTATCTGTTATGGCAATAACCTTAGCGCCGCGCTCTGCCGCAAATTTAACACCGTTAAACGTTCTTCTCGAATATCTGGGATAACTTATGGCAATTAAAACGTCTTGCGAATTTATGCGATACATTTGTTCAAACACTTCGCCTGCCGAATTTGCCGTTACCAGGCGAACGTTAGGTAAAAGCATATTTAAGTACACATTCAAAAAAGAAGCTATCGAAAAACAGGTTCTCGCGCCCAATATATAAACGTTTTTTGCCTCACTTATGCAATCGACCGTATGCTTAAAATCATTGCCTTTTACGGTGTCTAAAGTTTGGCGAAGTTTTTCTATATCCGAATTTATAACCTTTTCAAGCACGTCGTTATCACCTATTTTAGACGACGTAAGCTCCATGCGCTGAACGGAAGTAAGCCTGTTTTTTATAATTTCACGAAGAGCCTTTTGGAATTCCGGATATCCCTCATAACCGAGCTCGGAAGCAAATCGAACCACGGTAGACTCGCTCACATCCACCACTCTTCCGAGTTTTGCCGCCGTCATAAACGCCGCTTGGTCATAATGCCTTAAAATATAGTCGGCAATCCTTTTTTGACTTTTTGAAAACTTTGAATTTGATCGGCTTATTAAATCGTTTATTTCGCTGTATTCAGCCACAAAAACACCTCCGCGAAAAATTTCATAAGTTAAAAGAGGGTGTTGCAATTGCAACGCCCTCTCATAAGGCCTTTTTTACAAGGCCTGTTTGGTGCATCATAGAAATTACCGTTTGAGCACGTAAAACGCGCCCGATTTATAGTAAATCCCTGAGCTTACGCCTTTACGACGTTTGCAGCCTGAGGACCTTTGTTACCATCAATTACGTCAAACTCTACTGCGTCACCTTCTGCAAGAGTTTTGTAGCCGTCCATATTGATAGCTGAGAAGTGAACGAAAACATCGCTGCCGTCCTCGCACTCAATAAATCCATAACCCTTTTCTGCATTAAACCACTTTACTGTACCTTTTTGCATTACTGTGTACCTCCTAAATACGACGGTTATACCGTCACCTTTGAAAAAATTCAGACTAAAATAGTCTTTATACTACTTTAACACAAACTTCCTCAAATGTCAATATTTTTTGTGTATTTTTGTTACTGTAATTGCATTTTTTTAACGACAAAAAATATCCTTTCGCTGTCGTCTGATGCCGAATTAAAGGTTAAATCGTCGTAAATTCCGCATATTTGCAGGGAATTTTGCTCACAAAGTTCTCGAATTTTATCCACGGAATAATATTTTTGCACGTGATGTTCGCTCATTCTGCGATAAGTTTTTCCGCCTTTTACAAAAAAGTTTAAGTAAAAGTCCAAAATTTCATCTTCGTAATAATTTTCCCAAGTGTAAAATATTTTGTCTTTTTCATATACATATGTATTATCCGCAAGAATTTCTTCAAATTTATACCGGCTGTTTATGTCAAATATAAATATTCCCTCGGGATTAAGATAATTATTTACAAGTGCAAACATGTTTTTCAAGAGTTCATCGTCAGTAATATAATTTATGCTGTCTAAAAGGCAGGTAAAAACGTCTACCGTTCCGAAAAGTTCAAACTCCGTCATGTCTTGATTGAGATACAAAATCTTTCCGTCGTTGTTTTTTTCGGCGGCAACGCTTAGCATTGCATCAGAATTATCTACTCCTATCACATCAAAGCCGCGGTGGCTCAAAATTTCGCACATACTTCCCGTTCCGCAACCCAAATCGCACAAAAGCTCGGAATTTGCAATACCGTGGCGGCGTATGAGCTTTTCCACATAGTCTGCCCTTTTGGCATACTCCACGTCATCTGTAAGATAGTCGTATATATAGGCAAAATCGCCGTAACTCGCATCATTCATAGTCTTTAAGCTCATCTCCCAATTTACCAAGAACGCTCCTGTATCCGTCTTCGCCGTAATTCATTGCTCGATTTACGCGGCTTATTGTGGCGGTGCTGGCACCGGTTTTGGCCGCAATATCGTTATACACTTTTCCATCGGCCAGCATTGAAGCAACCTCAAGACGCTGAGCCATTGATTTTATCTCGGAAATGGTGCACAAGTCGGTGAGAAAGCGCAAGCACTCTTCCTCGGAGTCTATGGAAACCACTGCCTTTGCAAGATTTATCACATTTTTATCGTATATGTTTTTTGCCATATTGCACGCCTGCTCTCTATCAGATTTTTTTAAGTTTCGCAATTGATGCCATCAAATTTTTTGTGCCGACATTGTCAAACAAAATTTCAACAAGATAATCTCCGCCGCTCGGAGTTGCTGAAATTATCATACCGTCACCGAATTTTCTATGGTGAACTCTGTCGCCTTTTTTAAATTCAAAGCCGCTGTCCTTTTTGCCGATTGCCGCGGCGCTTGTCATTCCGTATTTATCCATAATCGAACCCACCGTCATGCGCTTAGGTGAGGGAGATCCAAAACCTGCGTTATACGTGTGAACCGACGATGACGAATAAGATGTAGCCGCATTTTTCGCTATAAAGCTCTGCTTTACCGAAGCATCTTCCAAAAGCTCGTCGGGAATTTCGTCTACAAAAGGCGAAAGAAGCTGCATTGTGGTACTTCCGTACAAAGTGCGATATCTTGCCGCTGTGATATAGAGTTTTTGCCTTGCCCTGGTAATTCCCACGTAGCAAAGGCGGCGTTCTTCTTCCATTCCGCCATCTTCCATTTCGGACATCATGCTGGGGAACAATCCTTTTTCCATTCCGCACATAAACACCACCGGAAATTCCAATCCCTTTGCCGAGTGAAGAGTCATAAGGACAACAGCATCTTGCTCGCTGTCGAGGTTGTCTACATCGGAAACGAGGGATATGTTGTCCAAAAAGCCTTCAAACGTGGGTTCCTCAACGCTGTCCATATACTCAAGAGCTTTTGAACGAAACTCCTCTATATTTTCAATTCTGCTTTGCGCCTCTTCCGGAGTCTCCGCCAAAACAGACTGCGTGTAACCGCTTTTTGAAAGCATTTCGTCGATAAGTTCGGTAATGGGAACTTTGTTTTTAATCTCTATGAGATTTTCAATAAGAGATGCAAATTCCGTGGTTTTTGCCGCCGAGCGACCTAACGCTTCATAATATTCGGGATCTGTTATCACGTCGTACATGCTTTTGCCGAGACTTGCCGCCAAGGCACGTATTTTGGAAACTGTCGTCTCGCCTATTCCGCGCTTGGGCACGTTTATAATGCGCGCCAAATTCACATCGTCGCGAGGATTGTAGATAATTCTCAAATACGCCAAAATATCCTTTATTTCACGCCTGTCGTAAAAGCGCAAACCGGCAAGTATTCTGTACGGGCAAGTGAGGTTTTCTTCAAAAGCTCTCGTTTGAGCATTTGTACGGTATAAAATCGCAAAATCGCTGTATTTGTAGGTTCCGCTGTGCACAAGAGTTTCTATGCGATTATTTATATATGATGCTTCGGCAATCTGGTCGTCCAAAACGCTGAGGCTTATTTTTTCGCCCTCGCCGGCATCTGTCCAAAGTTTTTTAGCCTTTCTGCCCTTGTTATTTTTTATAACGTCATTTGCGGCATCGAGAATATTTTGTGTAGAGCGATAGTTTTGCTCAAGTTTTATAACTTTCGCTTCCTTAAATTGCTTTTCAAAATCCAAAATATTGGTAATGTCCGCTCCGCGAAAACGATAAATACTTTGGTCGTCGTCGCCCACAACGCAAAGATTTCTGTATTTTGCTGCAAGCATTGCAACGAGCCTGTACTGAATATTATTGGTGTCCTGATACTCGTCCACAAGTATGTATTTAAACTTATTTTGATAATATGCAAGCACGTCGGGGCACTTTTCAAAAAGTTCCGCCGTTTTTAAAAGCAAGTCATCAAAGTCCAAAGAATTATTTTCGGAAAGTCTCTTGTTGTACTGCATGTAGATGCGCGCGATATTTTTATTTTTAATGTCGTATGCATCTTTTTCCATTTCAAGCGGGGTTATGCCCTTGTTTTTGCAATCGGAAATTCTGGAGAGCACCATTTTCACTTGATACATATCTTCGTTCAAGTTGAGAGCTTTTATGCACTCTTTTATAACTTTTTTCTGGTCGTTCGTATCGTAAATATTAAAAGAGCTCGTAAACGAAGTACCCATTTTTTCTATATCATATCTTAAAATTCTGAGGCAAGTGCTGTGGAATGTTTTTACCCACATGTCCGAAGAATTTTCGGAAACGAGCTTTTCAATTCTCATTTTCATTTCGCTTGCCGCTTTGTTTGTAAAGGTTATTGCGAGAATTTGCCACGGCATAGCCTTGCGCTGTTCCAAAATACAGGCAATTCTGCGCGTAAGAACGGTGGTTTTTCCGCTTCCGGCGCCCGCAAGCACGAGAAGAGGGCCGTCTGTGGTAAGTACAGCTTCCTTTTGCTGCGGATTGAGTCCGTCTAAAATGTTCATTTATTCACTATCCCCCATAATTACTGTATTTACAAAATCCCAAAACATGTCCGCGCCCTCGCCGGTAACTGCCGAAAACGGTATTATTATGTCGTCGCCGCAAAGGCCGAGTGTGGATATTACGCGCCTTAGAGCTTCGTCTTTTTCACTGTTTTTGAGCTTATCCATTTTCGATGCCACAACCACGGCTCTTACGCACACTGCGCGAATGAAGTTTAGCATCATTATGTCGTTTTCCGTAGGAGCATGGCGGCTATCCACTATGAGAATAACCTGCGAAAGCGTATTTCTTCCGTTAAGGTAGGTTTCTATCATTTCGCTCCATTTTTTCTTTTCTTCCTTCGAAACTTTTGCGTAACCGTACCCCGGCAAATCCACAAAATTCAGGCAATTGTCAATATTAAAAAAATTAATCGTTGCTGTTTTGCCGGGTTTTGAACTTGTTCTGGCAAGGCTCTTTCGCCCGAGAACTTTATTTATAAACGACGACTTGCCAACATTTGACCTGCCGGCAAATGCAAGGTCGGGAAAAGTTGTATTGGGGTACTGCGAGGGATTTACGGCAGAAACCGTAAGCGATACATTGTGAATATTCATATTTTTTAACCGAGCAATGCGGTGCTCAGCACTTTTTCCATGCTGTCGGCAACCACAAAGTTAATATCCTTTCGTATTTTTTCGGGAAGTTCGTAGGTGTCTGCAAGATTTTCGCGAGGAATGAGAATTGTTTTTATTCCCGCGCGATATGCGGCAAGAGATTTCTCCTTAAGGCCGCCGATCGGCAAAATACGTCCCGTTATGGTAATTTCACCGGTCATTGCAACATTTTTGCTAACCTTTTTTCCCGTAAGCGACGACACAATTGCCGTTGCCATGGTTATGCCCGCGCTTGGACCGTCTTTTGGAACGGCACCCTCGGGAATGTGAATATGCAAATCTTTTTTGCCGTGGAAATCTGCATCTACGCCCAACGTCGACGCATTTGTTCTTATATAGCTTATTGCCGCTTTTGCCGACTCTTTCATCACGTCGCCGAGCTGACCTGTAAGCTCTATATCGCCGCTTCCGTCCATTGTGTTTACTTCTATCGAAAGAGTATCGCCGCCGTACTGCGTCCACGCAAGGCCGGTAGCAACGCCCACTCTGTCTTTTTTATCCGCATTCGGCTCATCGAAAACACGCCTGCCGATAAATTTTTCGAGATTTTTCGACGAAACGCTCACGCTCTTTTTGCCCTTTGTAACAATTTTGCTTGCCGCTTTTCTCATTGCGGCGGCAATTTTCCTTTCGAGCTCACGCACGCCTGACTCTCGCGTGTAATGATGAATTATATCGAGAATTGCATCATCTGAAAAACGCAAATTTGACTTTTTGAGTCCGTTTTCTTTAAGCTGTTTTGCTATGATATATTCTTTTGCGATGCAAAGTTTTTCTTCGTCGGTATAGCCGTTTATCTCTATTACTTCCATTCTGTCCAAAAGCGGGCGTTCTATGGTATCGAGCGAATTTGCCGTTGTAAAAAACAAAACGTCACTGAGATCGGTTTCACATTCAAGATAGTGGTCTCTGAAAGAAAAATTCTGTTCGGTGTCCAGCACTTCCAAAAGTGCCGCGCTTACACTGCCTTTGTAATCACTTCCGAGTTTGTCTATTTCATCAAGCAAGATAAGCGGATTAAAAGAGCCCGCCTGCTTTACCGCATTTATAATTCTTCCGGGCATTGCTCCGATATAGGTTCTTCTGTGGCCTCTTATTTCCGCCTCGTCATAAACGCCGCCGAGAGACATTCTCACATATTTTCTTCCCAATGCATCGGCAACTGCGCGCGCAATACTTGTTTTTCCGACTCCCGGAGGGCCCACAAGGCATATAACGGGCGACTTTTTTCCTGCTGAAAGCTTTCTTACAGCCAAGAATTCAATTATACGTTCTTTTACCTTGTCAAGGCCGTAGTGACTGTCTTTTAATATTTTTTCGGCAAGTGCCATATCTTGCATTTCTTCCGTTTTAATTCCCCAGGGAAGTTCCAAGAGCCTGTCGAGATAAGTTCTTATCACAGATGCATCAGGGCTTGAAGAGTGCATTTTAGAAAGCCTTTTTACATCTTTGCGCGCTCTCTTTTTCGCATCTTCGGTCATTGATGAGCTGTCTATTTTTTCGTTGTACTCTTCGATTTCGTTTTCAAGGTCTTCTTCGCCGAGCTCTTCATGAATTACTTTAAGCTGTTCTCTCAAAAAATATTTTCGCTGTTCCTCGTCTATTTTACCTCTTGTTTTAACGGAAATTTCACGTTCTATTTTTAAAACTTCTATTTCGTGGCACAATATGTCCGTCATTTTCGAAAAACGCGAAATAAGATCGTATTCTTCGAGAAGCTGTTGCTTTTCGTCCAAGTCCAGCATAAGCGCGGATGCAAGCATATCCGAAAATTTCACGGGATTTTTTTCTTTTGCGAAAGAAATATTAATTTCTTCGGGAACTCTGCCCACAAGGGTAAAATATTCCGCCGCAAGCACTTTCAAATCACGCACATATGCCTCTGCCGCCAACTTGTATCCGGGATCCAGCTCAAGGCTCTCCGGAAAAAGCTCTACTCGGCACTCAAAATACGGCTCTGTCTTGTTGTAGTTCAAAGCCTCTGCGCGATATTTGCCCTCTACAAGAACGCGAATGGTATTATCCGAGAGACGAAGAACCTGTTTTATATCACAAACGGTACCCACGCAATACAAATCTTCACACTGCACCGACTCCACCTCGGGGTCGCACTGCGCCGCAATAAAAATGCGTCTGTCGCCGTTCATCGCCGCATTAATCGCATTTGCCGACACCTCTCGTGCTACATCAAAGTGTATAACCATGTATGGGAATATAGGAAGTCCTCTCAAAGGAAGGACGGGTATAATCTCTGTTTTTTCAATGTTATCAGTCATAAAGCAAGCCTCCTTTTGACACACTTATTAATTATACAAGAAAAAATGAAATTTTTCAATAGATAAATAAGGAAATCGGGAAAATTTCGTAAAATCATGTTATTTTATGTACATTATTGTAGAAAAAGAATGAACAATAAAAACTCTTATGATTTTTAATTACTTCGTTATGGCGCGTCTTATTCGATTTAAGCCGAACAAAACAAACCCCCCGCACAAGTGCCGTTCTCACAGCATTTATGCGGGGGTTAAATTTGGCGGAGAAGGAGAGATTTGAACTCTCGCGCCGGTTGCCCGACCTACACCCTTA
>CAZSIY010000010.1:0-15945 GCA_964606825.1 uncultured Oscillospiraceae bacterium
CCCTGTAACTTTAGTTACGGGGGTTCGTTTGTTTTACAATCATTTATCGGATAAAATTCGACATATTCCCTTTAAATTTAGAGAGCAAAAAACATCTTCCAAAATCATTATTTTCAGAATTCACAAATTGTTTAATATGCACAATTACACAAGCCGATGTTTATTCAAATAAACGAAAATGGATTTATTTGACGCAAAACGATTGAATTTGTTTGACAAATCGGAAGAATAATGGTAGAACATCGCCAAAAGAAGTCAAAAACATTCATTTTCATTCAAAAGGAGTGATGAAATGCTTACCGAAAATCGACATTCGTTTATTTTGAAAATTGTAAACAGCCAAGGCAGTGTAAAGCTAAGCGACTTATGCACCGCTCTAAACGCATCGGAGTCTACAATACGCCGAGATTTAAATATCTTGGACGAGCGAGGGTTACTCACAAAGGTGCACGGCGGAGCTATTGCCTTAAATGACAGATTTTCCAAATACGAGCAGGACGTCGAGAAAAAATCGAGCCTGTTTATCAAAGAAAAAACGGCAATTGCAAAATACGCCGCATCTTTAATCGACGACGGCGACTTGGTATACATCGATGCCGGAACAACTGCCGAAAAAATGATTGAGCATATTCCGTCAAAAAACGTCACGTTCGTTACAAACGGGTTTATAAACGCAAAAAAACTTGCTCAATTGGGATTTAAAGTGCTTGTACCCGGTGGAGAAATAAAGACATCTACCGAGGCAATAGTTGGCGCGGAGTGCGTGCTGTCTCTTCAGCAATACAACTTCGGCAAGTGCTTCATAGGCGCCAACGGCATATCTCTTTCCGGCGGAATTACAACGCCCGACAAAAACGAAGCAGTTGTAAAAAGCACGGTAATAAATAACAGCAAAGAAGTATACATTCTCGCCGACCATTCAAAATTCGACCAAATAACATCGGTGAAGTTTGCAAATCTCAACGCAGGAAAAATAATCACAGACAAACTTACCGACAAAAAATACATGTCAAAAGCGGTAATAAAGGAGGTAGAATAATTGATATACACAGTTACATTTAACCCGGCAATTGACTACGTGGTGCATATAACTCAATTACAAACAGGCAGTGTAAATCGTTTTGACTCGGAAGACATACAGTTCGGCGGTAAAGGAATTAATGTTTCCGTAGTTTTGAGTAAACTTGGTATAAAATCCAAAGCACTCGGCTTTGTTGCCGGATTTACGGGAGAAGCCATTGAACACGGCGTTCAAAAAAAGGCGTGGAGACGGATTTTGTCCACCTTAAAAGCGGTTTTACAAGAATTAACGTAAAAATAAAATCAGTTGAAGAAACCGAGTTGAACGGTCAAGGCCCGAAAATAAGCGAAGATGCCATAAAATTACTTTATGAAAAGCTAAACAGCGCACAAGACGGCGACACCGTTGTACTGGCGGGAAGTATTCCGAACATGCTCCCCTCGGATATATACGAAAACATAATGGCACGGCTTTGCGAAAAGCAAATTAAAATTGTTGTCGACGCAACAAAAGACTTGCTTTTAAACTCATTAAAATACAAACCGTTTTTAATAAAGCCGAACAATCACGAACTTGGAGAAATGTTTGGTGTTGACATTAAAAATTCCGACGACGTGATACATTATGCCAAAAAACTTCAAGACATGGGCGCCGTAAACGTGCTTGTGTCTATGGCGGGAAACGGCGCAATACTCATAGACGAGCTCGGCCAAGTCCACAAAAGCGCCGCTTGCAAAGGCAAAGTGAAAAATTCAGTAGGTGCGGGCGACTCAATGGTTGCGGGATTTATCGCGGGTTATGAAACAGGCGATTACGAATATGCCTTAAAACTCGGCACGGCAACCGGCGGAGCAACAGCTTTTTCAAACGTCCTTGCAAAAAAAGAAGAAATATATGAACTATTAAAACAACTTTAAACGGAGGTTTACTATGCGAATTACGGATTTATTGAGCAAAGAAAGTATTATGTTGAATGCAGAGCCGAAAAGCAAGCTCAAAGCTATCGATTTGCTTATTGATTTGCAAGTCAGCGGCGGCTGTATTGCAAACAAAGAAGTTTATAAACAAGGAATTCTTGCAAGAGAAGAAGCCGCTTCAACCGCCGTGGGCGACGGAATTGCAATTCCCCACGCAAAAAGCGAAGCTGTAAAAGAACCTTCCCTTGCAGCTATGACTGTTCCAAGCGGTGTAGACTACGAGGCTCTCGACGGCGAACCCTCTACCCTGTTTTTCATGATTGCCGCTCCGAATGACGGCGATGTTCACCTTGAAGTGCTGTCACGTTTGATGACAATGCTCATGGACGAAAAATTCAAAGAAAAACTTCTCGGCGCGAAAAGTAAAGAGGAATTTTTGAAAATTATAGATGACATGGAAAAAGAAAAATATCCCGATGAGGAAAAAACTGTTTCATCTTCAAACGAAAAAATAAAAGTTCTTGCGGTTACCGCATGCCCCACAGGCATTGCCCACACATACATGGCAGCGGAAGCTCTTGAAAAAGCGGCAAAAAAGCTCGGAGTTAGCATAAAAGTTGAAACAAACGGCTCCGGCGGCGCGAAAAACGTTTTAACTGCAGAAGAAATAGAAAACTGCGACGGAATTATAATCGCGGCGGATAAAACCGTTGAAATGGCCAGATTTGACGGCAAAAAAGTGATTAAAACAAAGGTGTCCGACGGAATTAAAATTTCCGAAGAACTCATTGAAAGAATTGAAACCGGCGATGCCATCACCTATCACCACAGCGGAGAAAAAACTCCAAGCACATCGCAAGACGAGGAAAGCATCGGCAGAAAACTCTACAAACACTTGATGAACGGCGTTTCAAGCATGCTTCCATTTACAGTGGCAGGCGGAATTTTTATAGCTCTTGCATTTTTGATAGACACCCTTTGTGGCGCACCGCAAAACTCCGATTTCGGAACTTACACGCCTGCGGCGGCATTTTTCAAAAACATCGGCGGATATGCATTTAACTTTATGATACCGGTGCTTGCAGGCTACATAGGAAAATCCATAGCAGACAGACCGGGATTTTGTGTAGGCCTTGTGGGTGGATTTTTGGCAACCACAGGCTCAACGTTTTCAAATCTTGCCGGCGATATTCCCTCGGGATTTCTCGGAGCACTTCTTGCCGGATTTATAGGCGGTTACATGATGCTTGCTGTAGAAAAGCTTTGCGATAAAATGCCAAAATCCTTAAACGGCATAAAACCCGTGCTTATTTACCCACTCGTGGGATTGGGATTGGTTTCCGCATTAATGTGCGCGGTAAATCCGTTTATGGGAATGATAAACGCAGCCCTATCCGATTTTCTCAACAATATGGGTAACGCAAGCAAAATAGTTCTCGGTTGCATACTCGGCGGCATGATGTCAATTGATATGGGCGGTCCTTTCAACAAAGCGGCATATGTTTTCGGAACAGCAGCAATTGCTTCAGGCGGTTATGACATTATGGCGGCTGTAATGGTCGGCGGTATGGTTCCACCGATAGCAATAGCGCTTTCGACAACATTCTTTAAAAACAAATGGACCGACGAAGAAAGGAAAAATGGCGCTGTGAACTATATTATGGGGTTGAGTTTTATTACAGAAGGTGCAATTCCATATGCGGCACAAGACCCACTGAGAGTTATCCCCTCTTGCATGATAGGAGCCGCTGTTGCCGGAGGACTTTCAATGGCATTTAACTGCACGCTTATGGCACCCCACGGAGGAATATTCGTGTTTGCCGTTGTGGGAAATTGGCCTATGTATTTGGTATCTCTTGCGGCAGGCTCAATTGTAGGAATGATTATTTTGTCACTTTTAAAGAAAAATATAAATAAATAGAAGGAGATTATTATTATGGTATCGAATAAAGTAACAGTAGTAAACGAACACGGACTTCACATGCGCCCTGCAGGCATACTTGCAAAACTCGTAAAATCCTATCCGGACTGCGACGTAACCTTAAATGCAAACGGAAAACAAGTAAAGGCAAAAGCGCCCATGCATATAATGTCAGCATGTATCAAAAAAGGCTGTGAAGTGGAAATTATTTGCGACGGCGCAAACGAGCAAACGGTTCTTGAGGAAATTTCCGCGCTCTTTGCCGATGGCTTCGGAGAATAGAAACTATGCACGATGCAAATCACCTTTGCATCGTGCAACTGTACAATAGCGTTATCATGAAAACTTTTTCTTATGTAATTAAAAACAATTCGGGAATACACGCAAGACCTGCGGGCATGATTGCAAGAAACGCCGATAAATTCGTCTCCGAAATAACAATGGCCAAAAACGAAAAAAGCGTAAATCTTAAAAAACTTATTTCGATAATGCAATTAAACGTTATTTGTGGCGACACGATAATTGTAACAATAAACGGCGAAGACGAAGACGCGGCATTTTCGAATATAAAATCATATTTTGAAGAAAACTTATAATGATAAATCAAAAGGAGGATGACTATGAACATATGGCATGATATCAGCGCAGACAGAATTTATCCAACCGATTTCATTTCGGTGGTTGAAATTTCAAAAGGAAGTAATATGAAGTATGAATTGGACAAAGAAACGGGAATGTTATCTTTGGACAGAGTTCTTTTTACGGCAACATATTACCCCATGAATTACGGCTTTATTCCCCGAACATACGGCAACGACAACGACCCGCTCGATGTTCTCATTTTGTGCTCTGCTCCAATTCAGCCCATGACAATAGTAAGGTGCTACCCTATCGGCGTTATGTCTATGGAAGACAGTGGCATGAATGACGAAAAAATTATTGCCATTCCGTACAGCGATCCCACGTATATGAACTACACCAACGTAAACGAATTGCCCGAGCATATTTTCCACGAGTTAAAACACTTTTTCTCGGTATACAAACAGCTTGAGGGAAAATCCACCGAAGTGAAAGATATCGGCGGGCCGTCGGAGGCAATAACCATTATCGAAGATGCTATGAAACGCTATAATGAAAAATTTGCCAATAAGTAAACAATACAAGGAGATGAGAATATGGACGTATTTTCCGGCAAAGGTGTTTACGGAGCGGTTGCCAAAGGTAAAATTTCTGTTTTAAAAAAGGAAAACGTAACCATAAAGCGCGTTCACACCGAAAATTCCGAAGCTGAAAAGGAACGCGTAATCGCGGCAAAAACAGCCTCACTTCAACAACTGCAAAACATTTACGAAAAAGCGCTCAAAGAAGTGGGCGAAACAAATGCGCAAATCTTCGAAATTCACATGATGATGATAGAAGACGACGACTATAACGAAAGCATAGAAAACATCATCGAAACGCAAAAAGTAAATGCCGAATACGCCGTAGCGGCAACGGCAGATAATTTTGCCGAAATGTTTTCATCTATGGACGACGCATATATGCAGGCAAGAGCTATGGACGTGCGCGACATATCCGACAGAATTATAGCAAATTTAACGGGCAAATCTTTCTCCGCCTCGGCGGAAAGCGACAATATGATAGTTTGCGCATATGACCTTGCTCCCAGCGAAACTGTGTCGCTTGACAAAGAGAAAGTTGTAGCGTTCGTTACAGCATATGGCTCTTCAAATTCGCACACCGCAATCCTCGCAAGAAACATGAACATTCCGGCAATTATCGGAGTCGGGGAAGAATTTTTAGAAAAAATTTCAGGTGGTGAAGAAGCATATGTTGACGGATTTACGGGCGAAATTTTTGTAAATCCCGACGAGGAAACCGAAAGAAGACTTTCGACAAAACATTTTGCGGAAGAAGAAAAAAAGCGGCTTTTGCAAGAGCTTAAAGGCAAAGAGAACATAACCAAAGACGGAAAAACAATAAACGTTTTCGCAAACATCGGCACTGTAGACAATATAGGTGCGGTTCTCCTAAACGACGCCGGTGGAATAGGCCTTTTCAGAAGTGAATTTTTGTATTTGGAAAACAGCGACTACCCCTCTGAAGAACAGCAATTTTCCGCATACAAAAAGGTTCTCGAAAGCATGGGCGGCAAAAAGGTCATCATAAGAACTCTCGACATCGGCGCCGACAAACAGGTTGATTATTTTAACTTAAAAAAGGAAGAAAACCCCGCTTTGGGATATCGTGCAATTCGCATATGCCTCACACGCCCCGACATATTCAAAGTTCAATTAAGGGCACTTTTCAGAGCTTCCGTTTACGGAAATCTCGGTATTATGTTTCCTATGATAACAAGTGTCAGCGAGGTAGAACAAGTGCTTGCTATATGCGAAGAAGTTAAGGCAGAACTTAAAAAAGAAGGAATTTCATATTCCGACACAACAGAGCTCGGAATTATGATAGAAACTCCCGCCGCGGCAATTATAAGCGATAAACTCGCCCCTCTTGTTGACTTTTTCAGCATAGGCACAAACGACCTAACCCAATATACCTTGGCTTGCGACAGGCAAAATTCAGACATTGAGAGCTTTTGTAACACACATCACGAAGCAATTTTGCGTCTTATTGAAATGTCTGCCAAAAACGCTCACAAAAACGGAGCTTGGATAGGAATTTGCGGCGAACTTGCGGCAGATACCGCCCTTACGGAAACTTTCCTGCGCATTGGCATTGACGAGCTTTCGGTTTCTCCGACGTTTGTATTAAAAGTAAGAGATGCCGTAAGGCGCTGTGACCTTTCAAAATAATATTATAAAGACCTGACTTTTACCATAAGTTAGGTCTTTTTTATATCAAACTGAAAAAAGTTGTTTTTTTAACCAAATAATCGTTTTGTGTATTGACAACATCAAATTAGTGTGGTAAACTTTATTTGATTTTATTTACAGGAGATGTTTACATGCCTATTTTAGATATGCCTATTGAAGAATTATTGGAATTTAAAGGAAGAAACCCAAAGCCGAAAGACTTTGACAAATACTGGGACGACGCCCTAAACGAAATGAATTTGACAGATCCTAAACCCGTTCTTATTCCGTCAGGCCCGGGTTTTAAAAACATGGAATGTTTTGACCTTTACTTTACCGGTACAAAAGGCGCAAGAATTTACGCAAAACTTTTAAAACCGAAAAATTCCGTCAAAAAGTTCCCCGCGGTTTTGCAGTTTCACGGTTATTCGGGTTCAAGCGGCGAAGATTGGTTAAACTACGCGGGATATGTGGAAGAAGGCTTTGTAATAGCCGCTCTTGATTGCAGAGGACAAGCAGGCAAATCGGAAGATACGGGAAGCCATAAGGGGAACACCCTAAACGGCCACATTATTCGCGGACTTAATAACGACAACCCTCATGACTTACTGTTCAGAGACATTTTTTTAGACACCGCTATGCTCGCAAGAGTTGTTATGAACTTTGATTTTGTAGACGAAAACAAAGTGGGTTGCTTTGGCGGAAGCCAGGGCGGCGCCCTTACGATTGCATGCGCATCTCTTGTGCCGCAAATCAAAGCCGCCGCGGCGTGTTACCCGTTTTTGTGCGACTACAAAAGAGTTTGGGAAATGGACATGGCCGAACGCGCCTACGCAGAACTTAAAACATATTTCAGAAATTTTGACCCCAGACACAAGCGTGAAGATGAAATATTTGAAAAATTAGGCTATATAGATCTTCAATACCTTGCCCCCAGAATACAAGCGGACTTTATTATGTTTACAGGCCTTATGGATAACATTTGCCCGCCGTCCACTCAATTTGCAGCATACAATAAAATGACATGCAACAAAAAATATTACACCTACCCCGATTTTGGGCACGAAGGCCTACCGGGTTCCGTAGACATTACTTTAAAACACATGCAAAAAATACTCCAAGGAGATTAATAAAATGGAAAGCTATTAGATTTGGAATTACGGTAATTACGAGATTTTTCGCGCAAACAAAGTAAACTCAAGACGCCAGGAATACTGTGCGGATTACCCATGTTTTTGACGGCTGTACACTGTTGAACCGAATATAAAATTCGGAAAGGAGAGAAATACAAGCAAAAAAATTTTGGAGTTTCAAATTGGAAAGATTATATTCCCACTCCGGTATGTGAAGACCACCCCGAATATCTTGAATTTTACGAAAAAGCGTGGCAACTCGCTTTTGACCACATAAAAGATATACCGGGCATGCCTCAAACACCTTATATGGACGAGGCTTTTTGCGCAACGCAAGTGTGGATATGGGATTCATGCTTTATGTCGCTTTTTTGCAAATATGCAAAAGAAGTGTTCCCGGGCGTTGAAACGCTTAATAATTTTTATGAAAATCTTTACGGTGGAAAGCGCCTCCCAAAAATTATATGCCCGGACAACGAGCCTTCTTGGACAGGCAATAAACCCGGCGAACTAAGCGAAATTCTAACTCATATCGCCGACAATCCTCCACTTTTCGCCTGGGCGGAATATGAAAACGCACTTATAAGCGGCGATAAAGAGCACGTAAAAGAACTGCTCACAAAAAAGAAAGTTTTGCAAAAACACTATGAGTGGTTTGAAAATCTCAAAGAACCCACGGAAATAAATAACGTGCTGTGCCCCACTTGCCTGATTTCGGAAAAATACGGCTACAAGTGGGAAGGCGGAAGATCCGGCATGGACAACACTCCGCGCGGAAGACGCGGCGAACATGCAGTGAAAGATCGCCCCAACAACCCCGACATGTATTGGTTTGATGCCATTTGCCAGCAAGCAATGGCGGCGAATATGATATCAAAGCTTTTCCTTATTATTGACGACGAAAAATCTGCGGCCGAATGGCGAGAAAAATACGAAGAGAAAAAGGAAATCGCAAACGAGCTCTATTGGGATAACGAAGACAATTTTTATTACGACATAGACTGCAACACTCACGACTTTTACAAAGTAATGACAATGGCAAGTTTTTGGGCGCTCACCGCGGAAATTGCACCCGAAGACAGAGCAAAAGCCATTGCAAAACACACATCAAATCCCGAAACATTCGGGGGTATAGTTCCATTTGTATCGCTTTCGAGAAGCGACAACGACTATGTATCCACCGGCAAATATTGGCGCGGAGGCGTTTGGCTTCCAACAGCTTATGCCGCACTTAAAGGATTTGTAAATTACGGATATTTTGGCGAAGCACACAAAGCGGCAACAAAACTTTTAAACCACATGTGCACAACCTACTTTAGTTATACCCCGCATACAATTTGGGAGTCGTATAACCCCGAAGAATGCAAACCCACAAGCGGCGTGCACGAAAACGAAGTCAGAAAAGATTTTTGCGGCTGGTCAGCGCTGGGCCCGATTTCGATTTACATAGAACATGTTTTGGGTTTTCACACCACAAACGCTTTTGAAAAAACTCTGAAATGGGCAAAGCCTTCGGATTTAAGAGGCAAATTCGGAATTAAAAATTTTCGTTTCGGAAACATTGTAACCGACATTATCTCAAACGGCGACAAATGCACCGTTGTTTCAAACGAGAATTACACCCTTGAAATAAACGACAAAAAATATGACATTAAACCCGGAAAAAATATACTGTAATACAGCGAGGGCGCCCAAAAGAGCGCCCTCAAATTTTTTATATTGCCATTACAATTGTTCCCAAAGTTATGAGCACACAGCCTACAAGCGATTTTGCCGTAAATTTTTCGTGAAGAAAAACAAAGGCAAGCAAAAGCGTTACAACAACGCTTAGTTTATCCACTGGAACCACTTTCGAAACCTCACCGATTTGAAGAGCCTTATAGTAGCAAAGCCACGATATGCCCGTTGACAAACCCGACAAAATCAAAAACAGCCAACTTTTCTTGCTTATGGAAAATATGCCGCTTTGAGAATTTGTCACAAAAACCATAAGCCATGCCATTACCACAACCACAACGGTTCTTACTGCCGTTGCAAGATTTGAATTAACGCCGTCAATGCCTATTTTGGCAAGAATTGAAGTTGTCGCCGCAAAAAACGCCGACAACGCGGCAAATACAAACCACATAATATCACCCATTTCAACTTTTTTTCGATTATATTATACATCTCCAAAGTGATATCGTCAAGATTTTTTCTACCTCACGTTAAACCAAACGCACATATTGCTCTCTCCCCTGTTTGCAAACGCCGCATAGGGTATCATATTAAGCTCAACATCTTCAAAATCATCGTTATAACGCGAATAAAGTTCATCTCCGCATCTTTTCACACATGCTCTTACTTTCGCTTTAAAACCGAAAAAATCGCTCGAATAGCAAACTTCGGCCTTTAAATTTTTATCAATGAAAATTCTGTGGAATTTTTCAATATTATCCACCGCTTCCGTCGCCATAACATAAGGGCCTACGCAAAGAGCAACTTTTCCGCAGTCTTCGTATACCTTTGAATTTGCCTGCACGATAAAGGGCGCCATGTCAAAGACAATTTTTATCTCTTCGCCTAAGTTTTCGATTATAACATAGCCGTTTTCCAATGTGTAATTTGCATTAATGTCGACTTCGACGCACCATGACGGTATTCTAACGCAAATTTTTTCCGCCCCGTCGGCTTTTATCACCACTTCGTTATTTTTGGGAAAATCGTTTTTTTGAATTATGATCATTCCGTCAATTTCGGCCTTAGAACTTACAAATTGATTTACATATATTGTTTTCACCTCAACTCCGTAAACATATCCGCCCAAAGATGCCAAAACGCGGTTTAAATTCGGCGGGCAACACGAGCAGAAAAACACCTTTGCCCTTTGCGTAATTGCATAATATTCCTTGTGCTCGGAATGTGAAAATCTATGATAATTTTTAAGGTCTATTTCCAGAGGATTTTCATAGAAAAACGCATCTCCGCTAAGAGATAACCCCGAAATCATACCGTTGTAAAGTATTCTCTCGATTATATCGGCATATTTTGCCTCGTTTTCAAACTGCATCATTCTGTGTGTAAAATACATAAGCGATATTGCCGCGCAGGTTTCGGCATATGCTTTATCGTTTTTTAAATCATATTTTACGGTAAAAGACTCTCCGAGGCGCGTTGAACCTATGCCACCGGTAATATACATTTTGCCGCCTGTAATATCCTCAAACAACGCTTTACACACTTTGTAAAGTTCTTCGTCGTTTGTTTCATAAGCCAAATCCGCCATTGCCGAATACAGGTAGCAATCCCTTACACCATGCCCCTCGGCACTTTTTGTTCTTTCACGGGAATATGACTTTGGGCGTTTTTGCCGCTCTTGTCACCATACGCAGTGCCGAGCTCGCTCTCGCGTTTGCCGCGGTTATCTATGAAAAATTTTGCAAGCTCAAAATACTTTTTCTTACCTGTTTGCACGATACATTCTCACAAGGTCAAGCTCTATTTCCTCATGCCCCGGGGTAACAAAAGCCGCCGATTTTTCCACTGTAAATACCTTTTATAATATAGTCGGCGTATTTTTCCATGAGATTCAAAAATCGTTCTTTTCCGGTTGCCTCGTAGTAAGCAACGGCGGCCTCGAAAAGGTGCCCCGCGCAATAGAGCTCGTGGCAATCTCTGTTTGTAAAGCGCTTTTCGGGTTCGCAAACGGTAAAATAAATATTGAAATATCCGTCTTTACTTTGATTTTTCTCTATTTTGTCTATTATATTTTCAATTTTTTCAAGTGACGCATCATATTCTTTTTGAAGAATGTACGATGCGCACTCTATCCATCGTACAACGTGCGAAAAATATAAAAACCTGCCGAAAAAATTTAAAATTTCAAATCCGCCTGCCCTTAAAAACCTTTTTTCACAGTGCTTTCACTCGGTAAACATGCCGGTGTGCTCTCCTATATGCGCCGACCTATACACCGCGCTTATTGCCGAAGAGATTATTTGCGAAAAAACGCCGACTCCCATCCGCAAAGCCGCTTTGCATCTCAAATAAAAGAATACATCAACTTAAACAAAGAAAAAAATCTCACCGTAAAAGATGTTGCGGAGCATTTCGGCTATCATGAAAACCACATGAGCAGAATTTTCAAAGCGTCGTACTCCATAGCGCTCAAAGATTACATTTCAAGCCAAAAAATCGACTACGCGCGCTCGCTTTTGAGCACGACAAATTACACGGTGAACCAAATTTCTCAAATGCTCTCTTTTAAAAGCAAAAACCACTTTGTAAAATTTTTCAAATACCATACAAAAATCACTCCAATCCGCTACCGAAACACCTACACAGCGGTGCACACGAACAAATCGTAGTTTTAAACAAAAGTGCAAAACCTCGCCCCTGCTTTTGCAGAGACGAGGTTTTCCTTTAATTTTTAAAATATTCTTTTATGGGGCAAGATGATTTTTGCATTTTTTCAAAGAATATTTCGGCAATTCTTTTTGCGCCGGCCATGTTGTAATGAACATTGTCGTCAACGGGCGGTTTTTCAAGGTTTTTGCCGCTTATCTTTTCAAAATTTTCGTAGGCTTTTTCGGAAAGAAAATACTTTTCGAGCATTTTATCATATCCTATTTTTGAAAATTCTTCTTCAAACACCTCTCCTGCATCCGCGAATATTACATTTTCTTCCTCGGCAATGTCTTTTACCGCATCGGAATAATTTCTTACAACGGAAATTACATTCTTGTCATCGCTGTTTACTTTGTAATATTTGCCAGTGGTTTTTACCAAAATCGGCGTTGCGCCTTTTTCTTTAACGCTTATCACAATGTCTTTTAAAATACCTTTGTACTCTTCAATCGTTGAGGTAAGTGTGAAAAATTCATAGTCGCCGTATCCTTTTCCTATTGACAAATAAGACTCTTTTGCGGTGTTTTGTAAGTCGCGAACATAACTACCGCCATCTTTTTTGCGATAATTGTCGGAACCTGTTTGGAGCATGTCGTTTATGCCCGCCCAGCAAATTATCACATAATCTCCCGCTTGAAGTTTTTCAAGAGCCGAGCTCCATATGCTCTTTAACGGCTCATTTTCTTTTGCCACGCCCGAAATATATTCGGGGGAATATATAAAGTTTTTCAAAGAATATCCACCTTGAGCGTAATTTGTTACGTTTACGCCGTCTTTGAAAAGTTTTGATATATAATATCCGCTTCCCTGCTGAGGATAGGCTTCTTCATCATATGTTTTCACAGTGGAGTCGCCCAAAATAAATACGTTCATTCTCCTACCCTACTTTCTTAAAAATCTGCTTCTTGCATAAGGTGTAAGTGTCGGCAAGTAAAGGTTGAAAAGTTTTATGCTGTCAAAATCTTTTTCGCTCACGGGCAAAGTAACCGTGGAGAGTTCGGGGTATCCCGAAGCATCTTCCACATTTGTGTCCACAAGCTCACTGCCTTTGTAATATGCCGCAACAATACTGCTGTTTTTGGTGCTGGCAGTATTGTAAAATCCGAATGACAAATTACCCTCGCTGAGTTTTAAGGCTGAAAAATATCCTTTAAATCCCGCAGCGCCCGACACAAGAGTAAAATCAACGCTTGCCGATACGCCGCCCGCGCTCATTGATGAACCTTCGGAAATTGCGGTAATCGTTGCCGTATAACTTCCCGACGGCAAATCTTCGCTGAAAAGCTCAAGTTTGTTGTCAATGGCTTGTGTTTCGTAAACAATATCTCCGCCGCTTATGAGCTGAATATCATACTTAGATACCGCAATATCATTATTCCACTTTAAGCAAAGCGAGTCAAGATACACCGTGCTGTTTTGAACCGGGAATGTTATATTGATATCTTTTGCGGTGCACTGCTTTTGCACGCCTATTTTTTCAAATGCGATATCATCGAGAAAAGAACACTCTTTCTTTATTTCCGCATAAGCACTTGCAACGCTTTCAATCTCGTTTGTAACACTTGTATCGTTTACGGTAACCGTGTTTTCTATAATATCCGTTTGCTTAATCCATGTATCGTTTATCGCCATTGAGTCAGGAGAATTAATCAAAACATTATTGCTGTAATAGTTATCGCGAGCGTGCCTTAAATATTTGTCAAGATTATCGGTTTTTCCGTTTGAATATGTTTCGGTATAATCCGACACTTTATTTTGCTTTTCCTGATATTCGTCCACGCGCTTTTTCAGAAGCTCCGAGTACTTCATAAATCCCGGATATCTTTCGTTGTACTTATCCTTATTATATTTGTCAAATTCACCGTCGTATAGGTATGACACATGCAAAGTCTTGTTTTGCAAGTACGAGAACCAAAGATTATCACCTCTGGGTTCATAATAATCGGAAGCATCGTCTATGGAGTCGGTACCGCCATTATTCACTATAACGTTATTGTAATTTGCGTTTTCACTTCCGGCATGATTGTGTATTCTTCCTCCACCTGTTATTACGTTTCCGTAAATATACTGGTCGCTTGCAAATTCATCGGTATATATGCAATAAGGCTCTGTTCTTCCTGTCAAACAGTTGTTTACAAAATTATACCTTATGTGATTTCCCATAGTGGAATCGATACCCGGCGTATAGATAACGCCGCAGTCTTCTGCCAGTGACGGGCTTTGCACAAATTCGTTGTATTCTATAACACAATCTCTCGCATACCACAAATACACGCTGTTTGACCTTTGGTTTGTAAAGTAGTTGTGGCTTACAACCTGCTCTACTCCCTTTACGTTTATAGTTCCCGAATTTATAAGAGTGTTGTTTTGAGCAAAATCATTATCGGGAGTAAGCTCATATATCGACTCTTTGCATGCAAAATCAACCGCCGTGCCGCAATTTTCAAAATCGCAATATATTACGCCGCTTTTCTTACATCTTGTCATAAGAACAGAAGTGGATTTTACATTTTGGAAATTGCTCTTTTGAACAACGCAAGAATTACAATCGGTGAAAATTAAACCTCTTTTTGCAATGTTTTGAGCCGTAATTCCAGATATGATTATATTTTCGCTGTTCTTAATGTCTATTACACCGTTTGTTGTGGTGTTCTTATCCAATTGAGCAAAATTCATGTCAATCAAATCACCGTAAGGATATATATATAGAACACCGTTAATTCTGTCTATGTACATTTCGCCGGGAATGTCAAGTTCTTCGCGAATGTTGTAGAAATAGAACGCATTTTTCTTGGAGTATTTTGCACCTCTTGGCACCGTAAATACAGACCATCTCGTTGCAACACTTTGGCGATCGGCATCTAAGTGGTCAATTTCCACGTCCTTGTTGTCATCCCACTCATCATAGAACGAACCGTGCATTTGAGCGCCATTTAAATCGTTCCAGGTAAAGGGATGGCGCGTGTTTATTTTAATTTCAAATCCGCTTGTGCCAAAGCGGCCTTCATTTCTGTCTTCGTACACTTCGCCGTTATACTGTTTTTTTACCGGGCCGCTGTCATAAACCCCGGTATATTTTCCGTTGTCGTATTGGTCGGATTGGGCATCTTCAACCCTTTCCATTCCCACAGTACCAACATTGGGCCACCTTGCATAGTCGTACACTTGTCCGTTTTTGTCGCTTAATGACATATTTAAAATACTGCTGTATTGGTTGAGCTCTACGCCGCTCAAAGTTTTCAAATCGTATTTATACACTTTGCCGATTACGGAAGTACTTATGCAGTCGCTATCGTCCGCCAAAACAAAATTCTCTTTTTTCAAAATA
Organism: uncultured Oscillospiraceae bacterium; assembly: GCA_964606825.1. Taxonomy (GTDB): domain Bacteria; phylum Bacillota; class Clostridia; order UMGS1810; family UMGS1810; genus CAKSIN01. The sequence goes on from CAZSIY010000010.1 coordinate 15,517, forward strand.
ATCGACGGCTCGGTGATAACAACCTTTTCGTCACCGTATGCCGCAATTTTTATATTGTTTGCGTTTTCCAAAGTAGTTGTACCCGTAATATGATACGTGCCGCCGCGCATGTATACAGTGGCGTTTCCGCTTTGTTTTGCAACGTCGAGTGACTTTTGAAGTGTAGCATAAGGCTTATCAACGCTTCCGTCTCCGGTAGTATCGCTTCCGTTTAAAGCCACAAAGTAGCTGTTTGCAGACTCAATTGAACGAACGGGCTCAACTGTCATCTCATTTGACAGACCTTCTTTTTTGCCTAAAAAGCGATTTTTTGTAGCCGAAGATTTTCCTTCATTATCCAAGCTGTCTACGATAAGGTCTACCACAGAAGCGTCGGTGAGCGGCAAATCTTTAAATTTAAACACATATTTGTTGCTTGAAGTACCACAT
>CAZSIY010000011.1:0-15680 GCA_964606825.1 uncultured Oscillospiraceae bacterium
TCACAGAAAAGGTGATTTGAGACGTGCAAGAGCAGGTGCCGTAAACATCGTTCCCAACTCCACAGGTGCCGCAAAGGCAATCGGACTTGTTATCCCCGAACTTAACGGCAAGCTCATCGGAGCTGCACAGAGAGTTCCGGTTCCGACAGGTTCCACAACTATCCTTACAGCTGTTGTTAAGGGTGCTGATGTTACAGTCGACGGAATTAACGCTGCTATGAAAGCCGCTTCTTCCGAGTCCTTTGGTTACAATGAGGATCAGATCGTTTCTTCCGATATCGTTGGTATCAGATACGGTTCACTCTTCGATGCAACTCAGACAATGGTTTCTCACATCGCTGATGATCTCTATGAAGTACAGGTTGTTTCCTGGTACGACAATGAGAATTCTTACACCAGCCAGATGGTAAGAACAATTAAATACTTTGCTGAATTGAACTAGTATTTTTAGTGTACATCGGCCGCAAAAAGCGAAAGTTTTTTGTGGCCTTTTTTCGTTTGAATATTTTTTGAAAAAATTTTAAAAAATGGGTTTATTTTTTTGCAATATGGGTGTATAATATTAAGAAAAAACATTGGAGTGTTTCACTTGACAGAATATGTTCATTTCATAGGCATAGGCGGTATAAGCATGAGCGGTATCGCCAAGGTGCTGTTAAATAACGGTATTAAAGTTTCGGGTTCCGATATTTCCGAGTCGGAATCTGTAAAAGAACTGAGAAAATGCGGCGCCGAGGTTTTCATCGGTCATGATGCGAAAAATATAACCGACCAAACCCTCGTTGTGTATACTTCGGCGGTAAAAGAAGACAATCCTGAAATAGTTGCCACAAAAGAAAAGGGAATAGAGCTTATCGGAAGAGCTTCTATGCTCGGAAAGATAATGAAAAGCTACAAAAACGCCGTAAGTGTTGCCGGAACTCACGGCAAAACCACCGCCACTTCCATGCTCGCATACATAATGCTCAGCGCCGCGCTTGACCCCACGGTAATGGTTGGCGGAAAACTCGACGGAATAGACGGCAATTTGCGCATAGGAAGCAGTGACCTTTTCCTCACGGAAACCTGCGAATACATGAGAAATTTCCTTGAATTTTTTCCCACGGTTGCCGTTATATTAAATGTTGAGGAAGACCACCTTGACTATTATAAAGATATAAACGATATCATAGATGCGTTTCATGACTTTTCGCTCCTCGTGCCGGAAAACGGATTTATCGTGGCAAATGTCGAGAGCGAAAACACAATGAAAGCTGTAAGCGGAGCAAGGGCGAAGGTTTATACTTTCGGCTTTGAAAATGCTTATTTTACCGCTGAAAATATCACTTTTTCAAATTTTGGATATCCCTCTTTCGAAATTTGGAACGAAGGCAAAAAATTGCTTGATGTTACGCTCTCCGTCGTTGGAATACACAACGTTTTAAATGCCACCGCTTCGGCACTTGCGGCGTTTAAGCTGGGTATTGATTTGGAGTATATCAAAAAAGGCCTTGAAGCATTTACGGGAACTAAACGCCGCTTTGAGAAAAAAGGATTTGTAAACGGCGCTCTTGTGATAGATGACTATGCCCACCACCCAACGGAAATAAAAGCAACCCTCGATGCCATAGAAAACATAGAGCATAATAGAGTTTGGTGCATTTTCCAACCCCATACCTATACGAGAACCTATAACCTTTTCGGCGACTTTGCAAAGGTTCTTTCAAATGCCGGAAATGTAATTTTAACCGATATCTATGCGGCGCGCGAAAAAGATACCGGCCTTGTGACAAGCCGTGAACTTGCCGAAAAAATAGACGGCGCGGTTTATATTAAAGACTTTGCGGATATAGCAGAATATATCAAGAAAAACGCTTCCGAGGGTGATATAGTGCTTACTATGGGCGCTGGCAACGTTTGTGATATAGGGCCAATGATTGCTGAGTAGTTCAAAATAAAACCGAAAAATATTGAAATTCTGTATTTGCGGTAAAATGCCGCAAATACAGAATTTTTGGTTAAGCTTGATTTTATTAGTGCTTTGATTAATTTAAAAATCTTCGCAAAACGCTGCTTTTGCGTTTGAAGCGACGCCTTGTCAGCTATCCTTTTTCTTCTTTTTACCGTAAGACACGGCGGTAATAATGCCGAGCATTATAAAGCAAGAAACCATGGAGCTGCCGCCGTAGCTTACAAAGGGGAGCGTAATTCCCGTAAGGGGAATGAGTTTTATAACGCCGCCCACTATGATAAACGTTTGGAAAGCGAAACTTATAACCAAAGAAAGGCACAGGGCGCGGTCGAAGCTGTCGGCGGTTTTAAGCGCCGTTTTAAAGCCGCGATACGAAAATATAAAGTACAAAAGTATTATTGCAATTCCCATAAATATGCCCATTTCTTCGCATATTGCCGAAAATATAAAATCGGAGTGCACCTCGGGGATAAGGTAGGGGTTGCCGTTGCCTATGCCTGCGCCAAAATATCCGCCGGAGCATATCGCCATAAGCGATTGCGTAATTTGATATCCGCGATTTGTGGCATCTGCCCAGGGGTCCAACCATGTGCTTACCCTCACTTTTATGTGCGAAGTGAAAAGGTAGCCGCCGTATGCCCCAATAACTGCCACAAGAGCGTTTGCCAAAAGCATTATAAGGGGCGCGTCGTAGAGAATAAGCATGCTGAAATACACGAGGAAAAACAAAAGCGCAGTTCCCCATTCCCTTTGAATTATAAAAAATCCTATGCAAAGATATACAAATCCCGCAAGAATTATGTCCGCTCTTTTAATTCCGGCAATTTTTTCTTTGAGATTACTGCTTTCGTGACGTCTGCTGAAAAATGACGAAATGGCAAAGCAATATAAAATTTTAATAAATTCCGATGGCTGAACCGAAAATTTTCCGAAAGAAATCCAGTTTTTCGCGCCTTTTATCTCTTCGCCCGCAATGAGGGTAACGAGGTAGAGCGCGATTGCGGCGCCCATGTAAAAAAGGGTTAGGTTGTTCCAAAATGAAAACGCGCGGTAAACAAAATAGCTTGCGAAAAATACCGCCGTTCCCACCACAAACCATTTTATTTGGCTGTATCCGTATTCGGGGTCGAGGCGAAAAAGCATAATCATTCCCACGGACACAAGCATGGAAACCATTAAATACAAATACACGTCGCCCAGTTCAAAAGTGCTCATAACGGCGTAAACGCCTATGTTTAAGGCGCACATAACCGCCATTGAATACAAAATGTTTACGTCTTTTCCTTGCCTGAAAATGTAGAGAAGAAAAAAACCGAGTATATTCATAAGCACTACCATGAGTATAGGCCTTATTCTCATTTTTGTCAAATTGTTCATCCTCTCTCGGCGCTTACATTTTTGCGCTGTCTATAAAAAGAAACGAAAGATGCCCTATACCAACTTTGTCGCCGTCTTTTAGCTTAACGGGTCGCGAGCCTATTGCCTTTCCGTTTAAAGTTGTGCCGTTTGTGCTGTCGAGGTCTTCGATGTAAAACTCGGCATCTTTAAAAAATATTCGCGCATGTTTTTTGGAAAGATAGGGGTCGGGGATAAAAATGTCGCATTTTTTGTTTCGCCCGATGAACGTGTTTTCAAGCACGCTGTAACTTTCGTACACTTTAAAGGGAACCTCGCGCCGCAGATTTATAAGTTTTAAGTAGCCAAGGCCGTCGCTTTCGTTTTTTTCTCTTCGCCTGGTGTCGGCAATGTCCATATAAACAAGTTTTACCACGCTGAATATAAAAACATATATCACAACCACAAGAGCATATTTTAAAATGTCGGATATGAGTTCAAACATAATTTTTACCTCACAGCATTTTTTTTAGATATTTTCCGGTGTAAGAATTTTCGCATTTGGCAACTTGCTCCGGGGTTCCTGTGCACACTATTTTTCCGCCGCCACTACCGCCTTCGGGGCCCAAATCAATTATATAATCAGCCACTTTTATCACGTCGAGATTGTGCTCTATTACTACAACCGTGTTGCCGCTGTCGGCGAGAATGTTTAAAACGTCGGTAAGTTTGTGAACGTCTGCCGTGTGAAGACCAGTGGTGGGTTCGTCAAGAATATACATTGTTTTTCCGGTTGACTTTCGGCTGAGTTCCGTGGCAAGTTTTACGCGCTGTGCCTCGCCGCCCGAAAGCTGGGTTGACGGCTGACCAATCTTTACATAACCCAAGCCCACATCGGCAAGAGTTTGCATTTTTCGCTTAATTTTGGGTATGTTTTCAAAGAAAGAGAGTCCTTCTTCCACTGTCATGTCCAAAACGTCGCTTATGTTTTTGCCTTTGAACTTAACTTCAAGCGTTTCTCTGTTGTAACGCTTGCCTTTGCACACTTCGCAAGGCACGTAAACGTCGGAGAGAAAGTGCATTTCTATTTTGATTATTCCGTCGCCCTGGCACGCTTCGCATCTTCCACCGCTCACGTTAAAGCTGAAACGCCCGGGGCCGTAGCCTCTTATTTTCGCTTCGTTTGTTTGGGCGAACACGTTTCTTATGTCGCTGAAAACGCCTGTATAGGTAGCGGGGTTTGAACGTGGGGTTCTTCCTATGGGAGACTGGTCTATGCTAATTACCTTGTCGAGGTTTTCCACACCGTCAATGGATTTGTGCTTTCCGGCTTTCTTTCGCGCTCCGTTAAGCATTGCAGAGAGGCTCTTGTTTAATATTTCGTTTACAAGCGATGATTTTCCCGAGCCGGAAACGCCGGTAACGCAAATGAATTTTCCCAAGGGGAATTTAACGGTTATATTTTGAAGATTGTTTTCCGCGGCACCTTTTACGGTAACAAACTTTCCGTTGCCGCTTCGGCGCTTTTCGGGAACTTCGATTTTTGTTCTTCCGCTGAGGTACGCGCCAGTTATGCTCTTTTCGCATTTCATTAAATCTTCGGCGCTTCCTGTGGCTACAATGTTTCCGCCGTGTATGCCCGCTCCGGGGCCTATGTCTACTATATAGTCGGCGGCAAGCATGGTGTCTTCGTCGTGCTCTACAACGATGAGAGTGTTGCCGAGGTCTCTTAATTTTTTCAGTGTGGCAAGGAGTTTGTCGTTGTCGCGCTGGTGTAGGCCTATGCTGGGCTCGTCGAGAATGTACAAAACGCCCATAAGGCTTGAGCCTATTTGCGTTGCAAGGCGTATTCGCTGAGCTTCGCCGCCCGAAAGAGTGCCCGCGCTTCTGGCAAGGGTTAAATAGTCAAGGCCTACGTCCGTAAGAAATTCAAGCCTGGAGCGAATTTCTTTTAAAATTTGATTTGCTATGATTTTTTCGGTGCTGTTGAGTGTGAGGGCATCGAAAAAGTCTTTTGTGTTGCCTATGCTCATTTCCGTTACTTCGGCAATGTTTTTTCCGCCTACGGTTACCGCGAGAATTTCGGGGCGAAGCCTTCTGCCGCCGCAAGAGGGGCATATGTTGTCGCTCATGAGAGCCTCTATTTCCGCTTTCATAAACGATGAGAAAGAGTCTTTGTATCTACGCTTAAGCGTGTTTATAATTCCCTCAAAGGGGTGAGTTTTCTTAACGCCTTTGTACACAATGCTCACGTCGTCGTCACTGCCGTAGAGCACAATGTTCATTATGTCTTCGGGCAAATCTTTTATCGGAGTTTTGGGGTCAAAGTCGTATTTTTCGGCAATTGCCTCAATCCACAAGTGGGAATATGCGCCCTCTTCGCCTATTGAGCGCCAACCGCAAACATCTATGCCGCCGTCGTAGAGGGATTTGTTTTTGTCGGCAATTACGAGCTCGGGGTCGATTTCCATAAGCATTCCCAAGCCCAAACATTCGCGGCAAGCGCCGATGGGACTGTTGAAAGAAAACGAACGCGGAGTTACTTCTTCAAGGCTTATTCCGCAGTCGCGGCATGCAAAATTTTGGTTGAACACCATTTCTTCGCCGTCCGAGAGCACGGCAAGGGCAATGCCGCCTCCTAGATCCAAAGCTGTTTGCACGGAGTCTGTAATTCTTGACATTATTCCGTCTTTTATAACAAGCCTGTCTACTACTATTTCTATTGTATGGCGGGTGTTTTTGTCGAGATTTATCTCTTCGTACAAATCTCTTGTTTCGCCGTCTACTCTGGCTCTTACAAATCCGTTTTTCTTTGCGTTGTCAAACACTTTTTTGTGGGTGCCTTTTTTTTCGCGAAGTATCGGAGCTAAAATTTGAAGTTTTGTTCCATCACCGGTTGCAAGTATTTTATCCACAATTTCATCTATGGATTGTTGAGAAATTTCTTTTTTACACTTAGGGCAGTGCATAATTCCGATGCGTGCAAAAAGCAAGCGAAAATAATCGTAAATTTCGGTAACGGTGCCCACGGTGGAGCGGGGGTTTTTGCTCGTTGTTTTCTGGTCTATGCTTATTGCGGGAGAAAGGCCGTCAATATAGTCTATGTCGGGTTTGTTCATTTGTCCGAGAAACTGCCTTGCATACGAAGAAAGCGACTCCACGTAGCGCCTTTGCCCCTCGGCATATATTGTGTCGAATGCGAGGGAAGATTTTCCCGAACCCGAAAGGCCTGTGAAAACAACAAATTTGTCGCGCGGGATTGAAAGGTCAACGTTTTTCAAATTGTGCTCTCTTGCTCCGCGTATATATATGGTGTCTTTAGGCATAAAAACCTCCTAATATTCTCTTGATTTTTTAATTCTCGTAATTTCGTCTCTGTATTTTGCCGCTTGCTCAAAGTCGAGCTCCTGCGCGGCTTTTTGCATAAGAAGAGTAAGGTTTGCGATTTTTTCTTCTATTGTCATAGGTTCGTTTTGCTCACTTGTTTCCTCAGTCTCCTCGGCGTATGTTTGAATAATGTTCCTTACGTCTTTTATTATGGTTTTGGGGGTGATATTGTGTTCTTTATTGTATGTTGTTTGAATGTCGCGGCGGCGGTTGGTTTCGTCAATTGCTCTTTGCATGGAACCCGTAATCGTGTCGGCATACATTATTACTTTTCCCTCGGCGTTTCTGGCGGCTCTGCCTATTGTTTGCACAAGGGAAGTTTCGCTTCGCAAAAATCCTTCTTTGTCTGCGTCAAGCACTGCAACAACGCTTACTTCCGGAATATCCAATCCCTCGCGTAAAAGGTTTATTCCCACTAAAACGTCGAAAACGCCAAGGCGCAAATCGCGTATTATTTCCATGCGTTCTATTGTTTCAATGTCGCTGTGGAGATATTTTACTTTTATTCCCACGTCGTGAAGATAGTCTGTAAGCGACTCCGCCATTTTCTTTGTAAGAGTGGTAACGAGCACCCTTTGATTTTTTTCGCTCACTTCGTTTATAACGCCTATAAGGTCGTCCACTTGACCTTTTACCGGGCGAACGATAATTTCGGGGTCTACAAGACCGGTGGGGCGAATTACCTGCTCTACGATTTGCGACGAATGTTCTTTTTCATAGTCTGATGGGGTTGCGCTTACAAATATAACTTGGTTTATGCGCTCTTCGAATTCTTTGAAATTAAGCGGGCGGTTGTCGTATGCTGAGGGTAGACGAAATCCGTATTCTACGAGGCTTTCTTTTCTGGAGCGGTCGCCGGCGTACATGGCGCGCACCTGGGGAATTGTAACGTGCGACTCATCTATTACAAGAAGAAAATCGTCGGGAAAATAGTCTATAAGTGTAAACGGAGCGCTTCCCGGTTTTCGTGCGCTTATGTGGCGCGAATAGTTTTCTATGCCTTGGCAAAAGCCTATTTCCTGCATCATTTCAAGGTCGTAGTTGGTGCGTTGCTCCAGCCTTTGCATCTCCAAAAGTTTCCCTTGCGATTTAAATTCGGTAAGCCTTTCGGTGAGTTCGTCGCTTATTGTTTTTAAGGCGTTTTTCATTTTTTCGCCGGTGGTTGCGTAGTGAGATGCCGGGAAAAGCGCAACGTATGTGCGAAATGCCGCAATTTCACCGGTTACAATGTCAACTTCGGAAATTCTGTCTATTTCTTCGCCGAAAAATTCCACTCTAACTGCTTTCTCTCCCGATCCTATTGGGCATATTTCAAGCACGTCGCCCCGAACGCGAAAAGTGCCTCTTTCGAGAGAGAGGTCGTTGCGGCTGTACTGCATGTCCACAAGGCGGCGCAAAATGTCGTCGCGGTCGTATTCGTTGCCTACGCGAAGGCTTAGCATAAGATTTTTGTAATCTTCGGGGTCGCCGAGGCCGTAAATGCACGAAACGCTTGCCACGATTATCACGTCGCGTCTTTCAAGCAGTGCTGCCGTGGCGCTGTGGCGGAGCTTGTCTATTTCGTCGTTTATGGAGGCATCTTTTTCTATATAGGTGTCTGTATTGGGAATGTAGGCTTCCGGCTGGTAATAGTCGTAGTATGAAACAAAATATTCCACCGCATTTTCGGGGAAAAATTCTTTAAACTCACTGCAAAGCTGTGCCGCGAGAATTTTATTGTGCGCGAGAACAAGCGTGGGTTTGCCCACACGTTCTATGGTTTTTGCTATGGTGTACGTTTTTCCCGAGCCGGTAACACCGAGAAGCGTTTGACCCTTTTTTCCCTCGGTAATGCCTTTTGAAAGGCTGTCTATCGCTTTTATTTGGTCGCCCATGGGTTCAAACGGTGCAACAACTTTAAATGTACCCAATATAACACCTCCGAAAATGTTCGTATATTAATGATAACACTATCTTGGCACAAATTCAAGCGAAAAATGAACATAAAATTAAAGTTTTGATATTTATTTTAAAAACAATGACCTGTTGGAAGATTTTGGGGAGAAAAACTATTGTCAAGAGTATAGAAAAATGTTATAATTGACACGAACGGAATTTTATTTCATAAAATTCCCAAAGCTTTCGGCTGCAGTCGAATAAGAGGTGTTTATATGGTAAACAAAATATGTGACGAAATAAAAAACAGGCTTGAAAGTATTCACATAAAAAATTCGGAGACAGAGAGTTATTGCTGATTTCTTCTCAGTATGCGGGTTTATGGCTTGAACATGTTTACGATGCCGTTTTATATGCAACGCTGGACAAAACAAAGCTTTACCTTGCCAAAAACACCATAGAAATTTTTACAGACAACCAAAAAGACGGTCAGTATCCTTTCCGCGTGATTGAAAAAGACGGTAAAACTGTTTTTGAATACAGCCAAATTCAAGAATGTGTGTCTTTTTTGACACTTGCGTATGAGGTTGCGCAAATGCTCGATGACGACGAATTTTATCAAAAAATATATAATTCGGGAGTAAAATGGATTTCTTGGCTTGAAAACAACCGAATGACACTTAAAAAAGGCCTTGTTGAAATGTTTGTGGGATTTGATATCGGTCATGACAACAGCGGCAGATTAGAAGGACTTTCGTGCAAAGAAAATTACATTTTGCCGAGCGGCGAGTGCGCCGAAGCCTCGGTTTTGCCCGCGGGTGATAACGTAGCTCCCGTAATTGCCGTTGATATGAATTGCAATTTTTACGGCAACATGACAGCGCTTTCGAAAATTGCCGAAAAATTGGGTAATTACGCCGATGCCGTTTTTTGGGAAAATAAGGCGAAAATCGTAAAGGAAAAGCTTTTTGAAATATGTTATGACGAAAAAGATGCGTTCTTTTACGACGTTGATAAAAACGGAAACAAGAAAAAATATCTTTCAAGTACGATTTTTCACTTGTTTCTCGAAAAAGTTTTGGATAAAGACGAAGACCGCGCGCTAATAGATAAAATCTATGCCCGCCACATTAAAAACGAAAATGAATTTTGGACGAATTATCCTTTTCCTTCCATGGCAATTTGCGACAAAAGCTGTGAAAATCATGCGGATTTTAACTGCTGGGGATATTACACCCAAGGACTTATTGTTTTACGCTGCATAAGGTGGATGGATTTTTACGATATGAGCGGTGACTTTGATTATATTTGCAAAAAATGGCAAGACGCGTGGACGAATTGCTTCGATTATTTTAAATTGGGGCAGGAAATAGACCCAATAACGGGCAACCCTACAAAATCTTCACAGTGGTATTCAAGCTGTATGCTTATGTATTTGTATTCGGCAAAAAGATTAAAATAAATTTTTGAAAAGAGGAAATAAAAATGCTTAAAAACATACCTAAAATCATATCTCCCGAACTTTTGAAAATACTTTGCGAAATGGGCCACGGCGACGAAATTGTAATTGCCGACGGCAATTTTCCGTCCGCAAGCATGGGTCAAAGAACGGTTTATCTTACCGGAAACGGAGCCTGCGAGGTTTTGGAAGCCGTTTTAAAACTTTTTCCGCTCGATACCTACGCAAAACCACTTTATCTTATGGAAGTTGTACCGGGAGACACCGTTAAAACTCCCATTTGGGATGAATATAAAAGTATAGCCGAAAAATATACCGATGAAGATTTTGAGCACATCGAACGCTTTTCTTTTTACGAAAGAGCCAAAAAAGCGTATGCTGTAGTCGCAACGGGCGAAAGCGAGCTCTACGCAAATATAATTTTGAAAAAAGGCGTTGTTACCGAGTAAAACACGTAAGGAGGTTGTAACGTGGACAAAATTTTTATAGTGGAAGATGATGCAAGTATAAGAGAACTTATAGAATATACCTTGCTTTCAACGGGATTTGAGGCAAAGGCGTTTGAACGTGGAACAGACCTTTTCAACTGCTTAAAAGACGAAATTCCCGACCTTATTCTTCTTGACATTATGCTTCCCGATATTGACGGAATGAAAATTTTGGAGAATTTAAAAGACGACGACAAAACGGCAAATGTTTGCGTGATAATGCTTACCGCAAAATCGGAAAGAATAGACAAAATTCGCGGCTTGGACTCCGGCGCGGACGATTACATAACAAAACCCTTTGACGTTTTGGAACTCATATCGCGCGTAAAGGCGGTATTGAGAAGGCGCCCCCGCGGAATATGCGACGAAATATACACCTGCGGCGCCGTTCGACTTGACAACAAAAAGCGAGCCGTATATTCAAATGACAAGGAAATTCAGCTCACATTTAAAGAATATGAGCTTTTGAGGCTTCTTTTGTCGGCAAAGGGCACAGTTGTTACCCGCGATAAAATAATATCGGAAATTTGGGGTTCGGACTTTGAGGGCGAGTCGCGCACGCTAGACGTTCACATGCGCACCCTGCGCCACAAATTGGGCGATGCCGGCGCAATGATTGATACCATACGCGGTGTAGGATACAAGGTGGGATAATATGTATAAAAAAATATACCGAAGTATGTGCGCAATGGCAGTGGTTACGCTTCTTTTTTGCTCCGCCGCCATGCTTTGCGTGTGTTACACATCTTTTTCGGTGAGGTTTACCCATGAGATAAAAAACGAGCTGTATTTTGCGGCGGATTTGTTAAATGCGGGAGATTTTTCAAAAGGCTCCCTGGAAAAAGCCGTTGAAAAAACGAGCCAAAAGCGAGTTTCAATAGTGACCCAAAGCGGTGTTTTGCTCTATGATAACAGCGATGAATTTGCCGATAAAGTGTTTTCGTCACCCGAGGTGAAATCGGCTTTTGAGGGAGATTTCGGTGAGTCAAGGCGGCGCTTTAAAAATGACGGCAAATATTACTATTATTGCGCCTTAAAACTTGACGACGGAAATGTTTTGAGAATAGGTGCGCCTCTTACCGCGGCATCAATGCTCGAAACCGCCTCTCTCACCGTGTTTTTTGTGGCGTTTTTGATATTTATGATGCTTGTGGTGTTTGCAAAGCGGCTCACCGAAAATATTTTGATGCCCTTTGAAAATATATATTCTTTTGACAATAAGGCAATAGAAAATTCGTATGAAGAGATACGTCCGTTTTTAAAAAGAATAGAGCGCCAAAACGAAGAAATTCAGCGCCAAATGCTTAAAGTCGACTCTCAAAGGGCACGACTGCGTGCCATAATGGACAACATAAACGAGGGAATTGTAATAGTTTCGAAAAGCGGCGAGGTTTTATCGGTAAACCGCGACGCACTTGAAATTTTCGGCACGGAAGCAAAAAATGTGAAACATAAGGCTTTTTCAAATATTACCGACAGAGAAGACATTGAAACCTTGCTCACTGCCGCTCTCGACGGAAAAAAGGGTACTTTGGCGTTTGAAAAAGGCAAAAAGACTTACAGTGTGTTTGCAAGTCCTATGAGCGAAAAGGGCGAGATTACAGGCGCTGTGGTACTGCTTATAGATGTAAGTGATAAAAGCCGCGCAGAAAAAATGCGCCGTGAGTTTACCGCAAATGTTTCCCACGAGCTTAAAACCCCTCTTACCGCAATTCACGGATATGCGCAAATTATATGCGGGGGAATAGCCAAAAGCGACGACGTTATGGGATTTGTGACCAAAATAGAAAAGGAGAGTTCGCGCCTTATTACATTGGTTGACGATATAATCGAGCTCTCTCATCTTGATGAGGGTGTGCCCGACGGCGAAAAAGAAAAGTTCTCCCTCAAAAGTGTAGCCAAAGAAATTGTCGAAAATTTGAGCGTACAGGCTAAAAAGAGAGATGTTACCCTAATTCTCGGTGGCTATGACTGCACGGTTGCCGCAAATCGCTCCCAGATAACTGAAATGATATATAATTTAACCGACAATGCCATAAAGTACAACAAACCCGGCGGAAACGTGATAGTAACCGTTTTGGAGAACGGCATAACTATTGCCGATACCGGTATAGGAATTCCCGAAAAATATCACGAGCGAATTTTCGAAAGATTTTTCCGCGTTGACAAAAGCCATTCCAAAATGGTAAACGGCACGGGCCTTGGCCTCTCTATCGTAAAACACCTTGCGATAATAAATGACGCCGAAATAAGCGTAAAAAGCAAAGAAGACGAGGGAACCGTTTTTACCGTTGTTTTTAAAAACTAAAACACAATTAAAAAAAGCACGCATGCCGCTTGAAAAGCGATATGCGTGCTTTGCCGTTTGTGATGAAAGAGCGTTTTATTTCTCGTATAAGAATTCTTCTGAAAAATCGAGGTTGAAATCTTTTTCTATTTTTCTGAAATTTTGAGGGGTAATTGTTTGCGCTTTGTTACCTCCTGTTATTTGCAATACGTTTACAAGCATTTCGGCGGCTTTTTCTATTGTGTGCATAATTCCGAAAGCCATGTCGAGGGTTTCGCCGCTGCACACAAGCCCGTGGTGCGCCCAAACAACGGCATCGTATTTTTCCATGAGTTTTCCGGTGGCAATGCCTATTTCTTCGCAGCAGGGCACGAGCCATTCCATAACGCCTACGCCGTTTGGGAAAACTATGGAGCATTCCGTCATCATTTCCCAAAGTTCGCGGGTAAACACTTCGGATTTAAGGGGAAGAACGTAGGTTAGTACGTTTATGTATTTCGGGTGTGAATGGTACACAACTCTGTATTTTCCGTCCGTTGCCTTTGACTTTATGCTGTGGGTGAGAAGGTGAGCCGAAATCTCGCTTGTGGGTCTTCCGCCGTTTACAAGGCCCCATACGATTTTGTATTTAAAGCCGTCGTCGTTTATTTTAATTATGCAAAGCGAGTCTTCCGGGTTGTCTTTTATGTTTTGAAAATATTTTCCGCTTCCGGTGATTATAAAATATTTTCCCGCAAAATCGGGCACGGAAACGCATTTTCCTATTTCTTTCCATTCGCCGTCCTTTGTGAAATAGGGGAGAAGTACCTCTGTTTCTTCGTCGGTCATTCTGTAAGACATATTTCCGCCGTTTATCTCATGCCAGCCCATTTGCCAGCCCATGTCGGCTACTTTTATAAACGATTTAAGCGCTTTTGTTTCCAAAATATCCATGCTGTTAACTCCTTTTATCTGTAAAGCGGGCCGTATTCTTTGCACGCTCTGTAATCGGTTGCGGTTTTGTCATCGCCTGCTCCGAAGCCGTTCCAAGAATGAGGCCTGTATATTTTTTCAGCGGGCACATTGTGGAGAGAAACGGGAATTCTGAGCATTGAAGCGAGAGTTATTAAATCCGCGCCCACGTGTCCGTGAATTGTCACGCCGTGGTTCGCGCCCCATGCCGCCATTACCGAATATACGTCGGAAAATGCGCCTTTGCCCGTTAAAACAGGTGCAAACCATGTTGTGGGCCATGTGGGGTCGGTTCTCTTATCGAGTTTGTCGTGAACGTCATCTTCAAGAGTTACGGTGTAGCCTTGCGCTATTTGCATTGTGGGGCCTACGCCGTCTATGAGGTTTACTCTTACGAGGGTAACGGGCATTTCCGCCTGCGTTTTAAAGTGACTGGAAAATCCGCCGCCGCGGAAATATTCGTAGTCGGCTCTGCACCAGTCGGTAGCATCAAGGCATGCCGATATGTCATCTTCTGTCATATTCCACCATTGTTTAATAGTGCCGTTGCCGTTTTCGTCTTTTGATGCGCCTGTGCAGTCAAGAGCCGTAGCGCCCGAGTTTATAAGGTGAATTATGCCGTTTGCGGCTTTTCCTTCAAGCTGTTTTCCGGTAACGCGTTTTACAGCATTGGGTGACCAATAGGTGCGCACGTCGTGGAAACAGGGAGCTTTTCCGGTTAGGAGAGTTGCAAAAAGCATGGAAATTCCGTTTAATGTGTCGTTTTCCGTGGCAAAAGCAAAAGGAGCTTTTTTGCCGTTCCAGTCGAAGCTTGATGCCATAATAGCTTCGGTAAAATCACCGTTGGGAAGCCAGTCGGTCCACATTCTCTGACCCTGGAAACCGCCCACAATGCCGTTTCTTCCGAGGCTTTCCTCGCTCCAACCCATTTCTTTGAGTTTTTCGTTTCCAAAGAGGATATCTCTTACGATAACCGTGAATTTAGCAATAAATTCCCAGTCTTTGTCTGCGGGAACAACTTTTGATTTCTTTATTATTTCGGGGAAATTTTTGCCGTCGTTTTTGTCAAATCCCTCTTTGCAGTTTGCTTTTATCCAAGAGAGAGCTTTTTCGTATTCGTCGTGGTCGTAGATTTCAAGGGTAATTCTTCTTAAAACTTCCGTCAAATCAACCCATTCCGCGCGAAGACCGAGATATTTTTGCATAAAGTCAGCATCACTGAATGAGCCGGCAATGCCCATGGAAACTCCGCCGATGTTTACATACGCTTTGTTCTTCATTTGACCTACGGCAAGAGCACAGCGTGCAAAACGAAGGATTTTTTCGGCAACATCTTCGGGAATTTCTGTGTCGCTTGCATCGCAAACGTCATGACCGTAGATTGAAAATGCCGGAAGTCCTCTTTGAGCGTGAGCCGCCATTGCCGCCGCAAGATACACGGCGCCGGGTCTTTCCGTTCCGTTAAATCCCCAAACGGCTTTGATTGTTTTGGGGTCTAAGTCCATGGTTTCGCTTCCGTAGCACCAGCAGGGCGTAACAGAGAGCGTTGCCGTTACATTTTCCGTGAAGAATTGGTCGGCAACGAGCGCCGCTTCTTTTCCACTGCCGATTGTTGTAATGCCTATTACGCACTCGGCGGGGGTTCCGTCTTGATAGCAGAGGTTACTCTCTATGAGTTTTGCGGCAGCTTTTGCCATGTTCATAGTCTGTACTTCGAGGCTTTCTCTTACGCCGCCCCATCTTCCGTCAATTACCGGTCTTATGCCGATTTTCGGTTTATTCATTTCATTTTCCTCCCAATTTACGTTATCTTTTTGTCACAATACCGTGATAATACAATTATATTATTGACTTATATAAAATTCTTGTGTTATACTATTAAAAACTATAATTATTTTACTATTGGGATTAAAATATGAATATTTCTTACCACGAAAAATTAAATAG
>CAZSIY010000012.1:0-15531 GCA_964606825.1 uncultured Oscillospiraceae bacterium
AGCTTACCGCAACAAATTGGAAAAACGTTATAAATACCGAAGCAAAGTTTGCTTCTCTCGTTTCGTCGGCAGATGTTGACGAGGCACAGCAAAAAGTACAAGAACTCGGCTTTTCAAGTGCAACGGCTTATTCGCTCTACTTTAACAGTTTAGAGACCGAGTCACAAGAAAAGATTTTTGCAAGCGTAAAAGAGAGCACGAATTTTGCTGATTTAAAAGAAAAGCTCTATCTTGGAATTTACGGCGAAAGCATTAGCTACGGAAACGTTAAAGACCTTGTTGAGGGCGACCTTGAATATTTTGGATTCACCGACGAAAGCTATAACGAATTAATTGCAAAAACCGACGATCTCGCGGCGGCTTATGCTACTATTCTTTCGCAAAATATTACCGCTGCTTCGCAAATTGCCGATAAACTAAAAAAAGCTGTTGATGAAATCGGCATCAGAGATGACGACGAGGTAACAAACGTAAGCAACAAACGTCCCACCGGCGGTATTGGCGGAATATCGGTTTCCGTATCGGGTTCCGCTGCTGTAAGCGGTGCTGTGCACCCTGTGGCAACTCCCGAAGAAGTTGAAATTCCCGAAGAGGATAATCCAAATGCTCAAAAAGGCTTTGCCGACCTTACAGACGTTGAGTGGGCAAGAGAAAGCATTGAAAGACTTTACGAAAAGGGTATAGTAAACGGAAAATCCGCAACCGAATTTGCTCCGAATGATAATGTTACAAGAGAAGAATTTGTAAAAATGCTTGTTTGCGCTCTCGGTTTAAACGGCGAATGTGAAATTGACTTTAACGATGTAAAAAACGATGCTTGGTACTATGATTACATTGTGAAAGCTGTAAGCCTCGGCGTTGTAAACGGTAAAGACAATGGTTCATTCGGCGTTGGCGACGATATAACCCGTGAAGACATGGCGGCTATGGTTTTAAGAGCAGTAAATGCTGTTATGGGCTCTGTGGAGTACAATGGCAGTGATGCTTCCTTTGCCGATGTAAATGAAATTTCATCATATGCAAAAGATGCCGTAAATGTTCTTTCCGGATTTAACGTTATAAACGGATACAACGGTAGTTTCATGCCGAAAAACAAGGCAACACGTGCCGAAACAGCAGTTGTTATCGACCGGCTCATAACACTTGTCGAAACATTTAAAGTAGGAGGTAACCAATGAAAAGAATAATATCTTTACTTTTAGTCATTTGCCTTTTGGTTCCCGCATATACGGCAGTGCTCGCAGATGATGCGGTGCCCGTAAGTGCCGAAAGTTCTTCGGCGCCCGTTGCTGCAACCGACAATATGTTGGCGCTTGCTTCCATCGGCGTTTTAAACGAGGCAGACCTCACAAATGCCGCGGCAAATGTAAAAAGAGGGAATTTTGCGAGAATTTCCGTAAAATTCGCAAATGCTCCCGAAATTACAGCCGAGTCATACACAGACCTTGACGAAACAGCTGCGGTTTACGCAACATCGGCAGTTACTTTCGGCCTCATGGATAACGGCGTTACCGGTAATTTCAGAGCCGATAACACTATTACCGGCGCCGATGTTCAAAAAGCCGTTGTTACAAGTCTCGGCTATGCCGATATAGCAAAATTTTTCGGCGATTACAATATGGCAGCTAAAAAGCTCAACATTTTAAAAGGCATTTCCTTAACAGATGCCGTTACATATGCAGAGCTTGCCGATTACCTTGTTGACGTATTAAGAACAGAGAGAACCTACACCGTTATAACCAACGGCAACATCGAAATCAAGAAAACGGGCGTTTCCTATATTGAAGATGTGTTTGACTGCCGCATAGTTTCGGCAAAGGTTACAGCTACCGCTCAAACCTCTCTCGACGGCTCCAAAGGCCTCGGCGATGGATTGGTAAAGCTCGGAAACGAAAGATTCTTCACAACAACCGATTTTAGCGAATATATCGGTTGCACAGCTGAATTTATCGTAAAAGATGCTGACCACAAAAGCACGGTTATCTACACATTTGCAGACAGCATCTCCGAAAAAGAAAGCCTTGTAATAAACGCCGAAGACATTTCGGAATTTTCGGCAAACTCTTACACTTACTACGAAAAGAATAAGAAAAAGAAAGTTGCGGTAGCTCCCTCAAGAACCGTTGTGTATAATGGACAGGTAATTACAAATTATACCACAAAAACTTTCGTTCCCGAAAATGGCTACGTTCGCCTTGTAGACGGCAACGCTGACGGTAAATATGACATTGTGTTTATATATTCTTACCGCGTGGTTGTTTCCGCAAAACCCGACGTAGACAATAAAATGCTTGCCGATAAATTCGGCGAAGGTTCCGTTACTTGGACAGACTCCACATTAATGAACATCACAAGAGATGGTAAACCGTCTTCCGTAGATGCGCTTAAAAAAGGTGACGTGTTAATCGTTTACCAAAGCACCGACGGAAACTCTTTGAAAATCGATGCCTGGTCCAAAAACGTAAAAGGCGTTGTTGAGTCTTTCGATGCTTCCGAAGGAACCATAATCATCGGCAATACCGAGTATGAGATAGAACCCGATTATTTCAGCGCTCATACCGATAAATACACCTACACCGAGGGCGGCGTTACCTATAAAAACAACGTTCTCATAGGTAAAAACGTTGTGGCGTACGTTACAGCCGCAGGCACCTTGGCATATATGGAATATGCCGCTTCAACTCAGGAGATTGGCTACCTTATAGACGCCAAAGTGTTTACGCAGTCCGCTTTAAACCCTACGCTCGGATTGAAAATGTTTACTACAAACGGTAAAATAGAGAGCTTGGAAACGGCAGATCAGAAAATAGTTGTGGATAACGAAAGGGTAAGCCTTGAAAAAGCATACGAAATGCTCAAAAAAGGCGGCTCGGAAGTCCTTTCACAGCTTGTGAGCTACACTTTAAATGCCGAGGGTAAGGTTACCGAGATTGATACACCCTATAACAACGCTCCCTTGTCTATCGACTCTACGCCGCTTGTACAAAGACATTCCGGCTCTGCCGAAACCGACGGAAGTTTCAGAATTACGTATTCTTCATACTTGGGAACAGATAATTCAGAACTTTTGTGTAAAGATTCGTCCGGCTTAACTTTCGGCCGTAGGGTTGCAGTACTTGCGAAAGAAGAGTCCACCGTGGCTTTTTCTATCCCGGCAGACCCGAAAAATGCAAACGAAAATGCGTTCGGATATTATAGTGACCCCACAAACTATTATAAGAGCGACTCTTTTTACAAACTTGAGGCATATCAGTTCTCAGACAGCGACTTTATCGCAAATGTTCTTGTTACAATAGATAATTCCGGTTCTTCAGCAAGCACCGCACTTACTCAGTATAACGTGGGCGTAGTGTTAAAGATTACAACAATTGAGGGCGACAACGGCGAAGCTAAGAAAATCGAACTCTATGAGTCGCAGGTTACCTCGGGTTCAACATTTATCTATGCTACCGAAGATAAATTCTGGAAAACCGTTAAACCGAACAACAATTCAATAAACAAAACCTATGAGCTCGGCGTGGGCGATATCATACGGTACGACCTAAACACCGCCAAAGAAATTACCAACATAAGAATTTTCTACGATGCATCGGAGTCTGATCCCGACAAAGCTTTTGTGGGCGGCGCAAGAGCGGATATGCCTCGTGAAAACGGTGATATGTATACCTACCCCAGAATTAACATGTACGACGTGTACGAAATGAAAGGCAAAACCTGTAAGGTAACAACGGAAAATCTCCACAGATTTGACGGCGACCCTACCACTCTTGATTACTACTATGAAGACCTCAGCATCTACGGCGATACCATTATCCACATAGATAAAACAGGTCCTAAGATTGACATCGGAATGCAAGGTAACTACCAGGGTTCAATAACAATTGACGACGTAAAAGACTACGTAACCTACGGTAAAAACTGTTCAAGAGTTATCGGTGTTACAAAATGGGGATTTAGTGTAATCTTAATCATCATCGACGACGTCGGCGACGTTCAGTAAGGAGGGGATAGTAATGAAAAAATTCACATCAATAATTGTCGCTCTCCTTATGGCTTTAAACCTTACGTTTGTTACGGCTTTTGCCGCAGACGAATATGTTTTGGGGTTTAATACGCAAGAAGAAACAGAGGGCATAAATGCCTCGGTAAATTCAAGCACAGCCTTGGATTTTGACGAAAAATGCGGCGCACTTGTCGCAAGACCCAACTTTTCAAAAACTTTTTCCGTAAATATTCCCGTTGACTCGGCAAGAATTTCGGATAAAAATTATGTAAAAGTTCGCTACCTTTTCATGGACACTTTCGGCTCCGATGCCAAAATGGTTCTTGAACTCGGAAACATAAAGATAACTCTCGATAACTTAAACGGCAAGCAGTACGGAAAATGGTACGAAGCCGTTGCGGAGCTGCCCGGCGTGGTTGCCGATAAGGCAGTGCTCTATCCCGCATATGCCACAGACGATATGTGGACAACCACAGGTAATGTTTGCATAGACTATTTGGGATTTTTCCAAACAAAAAGCGCCGCTGAAAGTTACAGCGAGCTCGACGACAGCGAGTATTACCCGAGCTACTCTCCAGAAGAAGAGGGCAACAAAATTTCGGTTTCAAAAGACGCTAAGTTTATAAAAGGATATACCAACGCGCGCTCTTTCAAACCCGAAGCAAACATTTCCCGCGCAGAAGCGGCTACCATGATTTCAAGAATTATGTCCTCTTCCGCAAAGTCAAACGGCGCTCTTCCTTTTGAAGACGTAGCGGCAGAAAGCTGGTACGCGGAAGACGTGGCAAACCTTTTGGCAAGCGGCGTAATTTCCAAAGACACCGCTTTCCGCCCCGACGATGCAATTACAAGAGGCGAGTTTGTTTCCATGGTTTACCGTTTAGGAACACTCGACAGCTTGAAAACAGCATATTTCAATGATGTTTCAAAAACGGCTTACTACTATAAACCCGTTGCGGCGGCTGCCGGAAACGATATTGTAAACGGATATTCCGATGGCACATTTAAACCCGAAAATGCCATTACAAGAGCTGAAGCGGTAGTTATATTAAATCGTGTTACCGGCACAGCTCAAAGCAATGCACTTCCCGAAGGCCAGCTCTACGACGACGTTGCTCCCGCATATTGGGCATATCGTGACATCATGCTCGCATCAAGCGGCGCTACCGTGTCGGAAGGTGAGGGCGAGAGTGATATTAAGCTCTTAAATGGCATCTTTGACCAGTACAACGAAAAAGGCAATGTTTGGGAGCCGGTTCCCCTCGTAAGCGAAGCGCAAAAAGCGGCAGGCCTTATGGGCGGTGAAGGCGGCCAGATCCAGGTTGATATCGCAATAGACTCCACAGGAGAATTTCTCATAGCTTGCGCCGACGTTGGTAACACAATGCGAAGCCTCGACGGCGGAAAGACTTGGCAAGAATGTGCAAGAGGTACCCTCAATGTAGGCTTAAACTGGACTGCAATCGACCCCAATAACTCTTCAAGAGTTGTTGGCGTTACAAGATATGGTAACGACGATACTTTGGTAAGAAAATACGGCGCAACGTATTACGGCCTCTATCTTTCAGAAGACTACGCAGAACACTTTGACCAAGTGCTCACCTATGGTGACCCCGGTATGCACAGAGGAAGAGAATTTATCGCGTGGGATCCCACCTCGTTCGATGCCAAAATAAACGGCTCGGCGGTAGTGTACTACTCTCCGCTAAACGACCCGCTCCCGAGTAACTTCCGGCAGGCGAGCGAGTATGAGCAGGAAAAAGGCTACAATGAAGGCCCAGGCCTTTACAGAAGTGACGACGGCGGCCATACATGGAAAATGGTAAACCCAGACATGGCGGCGGCTTCCATAAAGGTAAGCTATGACGACGGCACCGTGTACGCGGTAAAAGACGGCGCTCTTTACAGAAGTACAAATAAGGGCGAGAGCTTTACCCTCGTTCAAAATGGCGTGCTCTATCTCGACGTTGTACAAACACAGCCTAAAAATGTCTACGCTATTTCCAACAGCGGCGTGTATGTTTCTACCGATAACGGTCAAAGCTTTACAAAGCAGGGCGTAGCTCCGCCGATAGAAACAAGTGGTATTTGCGACTTTAAAGTAAGCCCCGCGAATACAGACTATATGGCATACGGCAGATTGGGCGCAACCACCGTTCAGTATAACATTATGTATACTCACGACGGCGGCACCACCTGGCAACAGTCCTCTTATGATGAGAGCTCAAACATATTCCACCAGGAGCCCAGAAATAAAATGCTTGCTTGGCACCCCACCGACCAGAACAAGCTCTGGACAACTGCCGACTGGGTAGAGTCCAGCGATGACGGCGGCGCAAATATCAAATGGGATTTCAACGGCGGTATAGGCACATGTATTAACTGCTGGTGGCGCCCGAGCACTCAAAACCCCGACCTCTGGCTCATTCCTATTCAGGACTTCTCAGGCGTTGTAAGTCTTGACGGTGGAAATACATTTAAATGGATAAGAGATTTCGGCACAAGTAGTCACAATTACGGCGGTTGCATTGTAGACGAAAACACAATGTTTGTTGCAAGAACAGGTTCTTGGGAAGCAACAAGGCTTGACCTTCTTGGAACTCACGACGGCGGCAAAACTTGGGAAACCTACGGTGAAATACCTTACGGTTTTACAAACTGCCGTTTCTTCCAGTCTCCCACTGACCCCAACGTAATTTTTGCCGGCAACTATCGCTCGGCAGACGGCGGCTATACTTGGGAAGTTATGGAAGGCGTAAAATGTGCTTCAACTTATTCTCCGGGCAGTAAAATGCTCTTCGGCTTTGGCACAAAATCCGATGAAATCATGCGTTCCGTGGATAATGGCGAAACATGGCATGTTTATACCAAAGGCGAAACAATCGAAGGTTGGGAGTGGCCCGGTATCCAGTACGGCTTGGATTACGACTACGTAAACGACATTCTCTACTACGAAAAGTACGGCACAATATATAAAGTTACAAAAGACGGCAAAACCACTTGCCTCAGAGATAATATCAATGCTTCCGGCGCTGAGTTCTGGGGTACGTCAATTGCAGTAGACCCCATTCACCCCGAAGTTATCTACTACACTGGTTGGGGCACAAGAGCTTCCTACTACTCAAAATATGAAGTGGATAATACTATTTTGAGAAGTTGCGACGGCGGCGAAACCTGGCAGATTATCTCCACCGTTTCAAACGACGGCAAGTCCATCGTAAAAGACGGCGGCTGGGTAACCGGAAGATCCGTAAGAGGCGGTTTTGTAGACCCGCAAACAGGTTATTACTACGTGCATTGTGCTAACCTCGGTCTTATGAAGATAGCTCCTCCTTATGAGCTCGACAAATAATATACGGGTGATAGGATAGTGAAAAATATTTTTAAAAAGTTAATTACCTTATCCCTTGCCTTTTCTCTGGCGGCGCCGACAGTATCGGCGTCGGTGGAGATTGGCGAAAAATCTTATGTAAAAAGCCTAAGCACTTTGCAAAGCGGCGGCGTTATGTACGATTTTTCAAACTTTTCGCAAGCCGCAGAATTTGTGGCGAATAAGTCGGCTTATTCCACATCAAACGCGGACACAATGGTGCGCCAGGTGACCTACGGCGGAAATGCTCTTCAGCTCCAAGGTTGGGTAAAAAGTTCTTTCGCGCTTACTCTTAAAGATATGTCGGATATCAAAAAGGATTACAGCTACGTTAGAACTTGTATGGACATTCAAGGCTACAACGCTACGGGAGATGACTCTTCCGTTTCGGCAAAGTCTTCGGAAGTGCGTATAGGCACCTCAAACAACGCTCTATCCGCGGCGGAACTTTTTACGATTTCTTACGAAAAGGGCAACACTGTTGCAAAATATACCAATAATGACGATACGGCAATTTCTCCGAAAGAATATTTCACCTCGGTTGCCTCGCTTCCTCAATTGATGAATAAGACAAATGACGAGCTTACCATCTACTTGGGTTCGTCGCTCCCATCGTCGAATATGTGCGTAAATATTAAGTATATAGCGTTTTTTAAGTCAAAGACAGATGCTGAGAATTTCGACGAGTCGGTACTTGCGGTAAACTATAAGGGCGAGAATTTAAGCGTAGACGGCGTAGCGCACACCGCGCAAGGCGTGCTTGAAAACAGCCTCACCTTAGAAGAGGCAAAGAGAGTTAAAACCTCGGATATCGGCTTTTCGCTCTATAACGCCGAGGCAAAAGACTACCGCGCCTATACCTCGGGTTACGTAAAAAGCCAGGAAGTGTCGGCTGTTGCCGACAGCGAGTTTTTCACCGTTTCCGAAAGCGGGGGAGAGCTCACCCTTAAAGCTTCCTATACCGTAACCAATATGAACGGAAAAAATATTCCCTGGGAAATAACCCTTACCGCGCCTAAAAGCGACGAGCCTTACAGCGTAATTGATTTTTCACGTGCCGATGAGGCAAACGAGCATATCGCAAACGGCACCGTGGCAAAAACGATCTACGACCCGGCAACTGTTTTTAAAGTAAACACCGATCAAAGCGGATCATATTTGCAAGTGGCGCATAATAAGTACCTGCAGTTTTTGGCAAAGTTTAAAGGCGCCGACCCCTCAAAAAGGCAGTGGCTCAAATTAACCTATTGCTTTGAAAATGCGGAGTTTGCCAATTCTTTCAATTCGGCTTTTCTTACCGCCTCTTGGTACGACGACCCGAATTACAACAGCTATTGCTACCAATCCTGGAGCGAGGAAACCCCGCCCCAAACTGACCTTTGGCAAACCGTAATATGCCCCGTAGAGCCGAGCTCAAGGAGCTACGATAAGGAAAATAAAGAGATAAGAATACTCTTTAGCGGCATAAACGGTACTCTGCTTGTAAAAAATGCGGTGCTCTTAAATTCGCTCTCCGATGCGCAAAACTTCAGCCTTTCGGTTGAGGGCGTGCGTAGCGGCGAAAAAGAAATCTTCTTAAATCCAGTGGTGCGTACCGCCAACGTGGAAGATGAAGAGAGCGCTCTCGTTACTCTCTACAATGCCTCGGCACAAGAGACGGGAGTGGAAATTCTCTCCGAGTCATTAACCGTAAAAGACGGATTTTTGGCAAAAAGCCTTAAAATAAAGGCTTTTGACGGCAAAGAAGAATTGTGGTACCTCGTAACCGAAAAAGCCGCAAAATGCGAAATAACGGCTGACGGAGGCACCTTGAAAGTAAATTATATCAATTGCCCCGATAATGCTATGAGAATTGCCGCTCTCTATAATAGCGACGGCAGTTTGAAAAAGCTCAAAAAGGCTCAAAGCGGAAATATTCGCCTTGATAATATAGACGGCAGCTACACCGTAAAAGCTTTTTTGTGGAGCGACTTGGGCGAACTTGTGCCCTTGCTTCCGGTGTATGAAACAAAGGCAACCTTTGACGACTTCGGCGATTACGACGTAAATAATTCCCGAAAGAAAACCTGGGAACCTGTTCCACTTATCTCCGAACCTTTAAGAGAGGCTGGCTTTACCGGCGGCGAGGGCGGCCAGGTGCAAACCTATATGACAATCGCCTCCGACGGTTCCTACCTTCTTACCTTTGCCGACGTGGGCAATATCTTAAGAAGTGAAGACGGAGAAAATTGGGTGGAAGTAGGCAAAAATATAAATGCCTCGGGCCTCGGCGTAGGTGCTATAGACCCGGTAAATCCCAATAGGGTAATAGGTGCCACATCTAAGGGCAACTCTCACACAGGCGTTGCTTTTCGCCAAAATTATACCGGCCACGGATTGTACCTTTCCACGGATAGGGCAGATACATTTACCCAAACCCTTGTGTACAACGATACCGCCCTTATCACAAGCCGCGATGCCATAGCCTTTGACCCTACAAGCTATAAAGATAGCGTAGACGGCTGTTCGGTGGTGTATTATTCCACCACAACCGAAACTTTTACGGACGATGCACTTAAAATAAGTAAAAATGAAATTTCCAAAGGCTATAACGCCGGCCCCGGGCTCTACCGTAGCGACGACGGCGGTTATACCTGGAATAGAGTAAATGAAACTATGAGCTTTGCCGAACTTGCAATTTCGCCATACGACGGCACGCTCTTTGCCGCAAAAGGCGGCACGCTCTATAAGAGCACTAACCACGGCGAAACCTTTGAAACCGTTGCGGAAAATGTTTACGACGTAAAAACCTTAGACGGCGAGAATTATCCCACCTATGTTTACACAATCGGGCCAAACGGCGTAAGCGTTTCAAAAGACAACGGAAAAACCTTTACCTCCCCTAAAAATAATAACTTTGCAGATTACAGAGGCGGTACTACGGATTTTGAAGTTTCGGCTTCAAATCCCAATTACATGGCATATACCGAGGGCGACCTCACAAGCATCACCGGTGCTTACAGCTATCGAATACATGTAAGCCTCGACGGCGGCGATAATTGGATTACTTCGGAATATGACCAAGGCAAAGACTTTTTCCGCGTTCAACCCAGAAGAAACCAACTTGTGTATAACCCCAACGATGAAAAAATCTTGTATTCTTCCTCGGATTGGCCGTGGATAAGCACCGACGGCGGCGTTACCTTCCGCCAAAGCGCAAACGGCGTAATTGCCGCGTGCGTAAACTCTTGGTGGGTGCCCAATGTTACTAACCCCAACTTGTGGCTTGTGCCCATTCAAGATTTTCACGGAGCGGTAACTCTTGACGGCGGAAATACATTTTTCTCCCTTGCCGACTTAAATAAAGACGGCAAACAGTTAGGCCACGCTTACGGCGGCTATGCCGTTTCGGAAAATGTGTGGTTCTTGTGTAGTGATGAATATTGGGAGGAAAAGAGCGCCAATCTCTTAATCACTTTTGACGGCGGAAAAACCTGGGAAGACAAGGGGCGTATAGTAACGAGCGGATATATTTTCAATCGTTGCGGGCAGTCGCTTACAAATCCCGATATTCTTTGGGCGGGCAACGTTCGCTCAACAGACGGCGGCAAAACGTGGAGCGAGATGGACTCGCGCATAAAATGCATCACCGACGCATCTTCAGACGGTTCAAAGCTCTTTGCCATAGGCAAAGACAGCAATTTCAATTGCTATGTGTCTTATGACGACGGCGAAACCTGGGAGCTCTACTTTACGGCGCCCAAGCAAAGCGGAAAGTCTTACGACGGCTTGGCATACGTTTTGGACTATAACGACGGCGACGGATATGTGTATTATACTTCCGCGGAAAATCTCTTCCGCTATAAAAACGGAAAGCACGAACAAGTTACCTTGCCCTCTACTGCCGATAACTTCTATTGGTGGGCATATGCTATAGACCCAATCCGCCCGAATGTTATGTATATAGCGGGTTGCGGCTCAGATGCACAGCAGTTTGACGAGCAAATGGGCGTAAGCCGAATTTTGCGAACAACAGACAGCGGCAAAACATGGCAAGTAATATCGAGCATTTCAAAAGACGATACGGTTGTAAAAACAGGCCCCGCACTTGGCAGACATATGATAAAGTCTATGTTTGTAAATCCACAAGACGGCTACCTCTACGTTTCAAGTGCAAACCAGGGAATATATAAGTTTGCACCGCCGTACGTTACAGATTAAGTTATATATTGCCGAAAGGCATTATATATAAAAAAATATTTTATATTAAAAAGGAGTGTTTTAACATGAAAAAAGTTTTATCCTTTTTTCTGACAGTAGCATTGTTGGTTACAACCCTGGCTGTTCCGGCTTTGGCTGCTGAAATCGGAGCAAGCATTCGTGAAGACAAAATATTAGGTGAATCAAAAGCCTATGTTTGGAATTTTGCGAAAAATGCCGAAACTGCTGGTTCATTCTATAGCTTGGTAGAAGAAGTTGACGGATCGTCAATATCATGCGTAGCCGGCGAAGGATTGAAAGTTGTTGCTAATGATGATACCCTTGGTGGTACCGTTATTGATATCTCCGATGTTCCCGACGGCAAATATTATGCTAAAATAAGCTATAAGTTTAACAGCATAAGCCTTACAGGAGAGGCTTCCAATGCTGTTGAAGCTTTCGCAGATTTTGGAGATAATAACCCCAATTTTGCTAATTTTAGCGTTGAAGAAGGTTCTACCGAGGTAACTGTAACACCTGTTGAAAATATTGATGCAATTACAGTTAGTGGTGGCGCAGGATTGCAAATATGCCCCGCAAATTTTAAAGATTACAACGTAAACTTTGATTTTGTACTTTCCAAACTTGAACTTTTTACAAAAGAAAGCGACCGTGTTCGTTATGATAATGTTGTTCCCACATATGTTTTAGATGGTAGCTACGATGTATCAAATGCCAAAAGTGGCGGAGGAGATAGCCGGCTTGGTAGTGAGCCTAATCTTGATGGCAAAAAAGTTTTAAAAATTAACCAATACGCTGAAGGATCTGATTGTTACAATATAGAGTTCGGAGGAATAGATAAAGATATAGTTCCCAGAAATAAACCTTGGTATGTAACTATTAAGTATAAATTCCACAATAACAGTACATTAGCTACTAACTTAAGGTTTATACACGCCAATTTTGATGGCGCCTCTATGGAAAGCGGTATGGATAATGTGAACGGTTGGCGTGTTATACAACGTGGGTACCCTACGGTGACAACTGCTTCCGGAACAGAAACACTTTCAAAGGAATGGCATGTAACCGCCGCTACTAAAACACCGGCTTCTAATAATGCCGATGGTCCATTTTGCGTTAATTTCAACGGAATAACAGGTAATCTAGGTGCGATAAATATTGAATACATAGCATTTTTCGACAATGCCGAAGATGCAGCTAAGTTTGATATTCCCGAAGTTAAGTTTGGTTCAAAAGTTGGAAGTACTGATGTTATGACAAATAGCGTTGAACTTAATTTACAACCCAAACTTTCCATAGATGAGATTAAAGCATCTACCGTAGTATCGAATGGATTTAAATTTGATGATAGCGACTGGAGAGATGTTTCAAACGATGATACTGTTATATTGGAAAAAGATATCGTTTTAAAAACTGATGCTTCAACAAAATGGACACTTACAGTAAGATCAGATAAAACAGCAAAGCCTTTGTCTATTATAGATGCTACTAAGTTGACTAACATTGAAGATATTTTCCAAAAACCCGACAATAGTCGTGAGACAGGATTTGTAACTGTTGGTGGTACACAAGCGGCATATTTTAAAAGAAATTCTACCGACAATGGTGTAAACGATAACTGGTGCAAAATTCCATATGATACCTCTAAGGTTGATTTTTCAAAACAAGTATATGTAAAATTTGCATATCGTTTTGGCGACGATGCTGTAGCAACTACGGTAAATCAGCAAAAACAACTTCACTTTTATTATCCCGGCGTTGGTGGTGCAAGCATCGTTGGCGGACCATATGGAGATGATAACATTCAAACACTTAGAAAAGGTTGGCATGAAGTTGTTGTAAAAGCTTCTATTGCAAAAGCTCCTATAGATACAGCAAAGGATAACTTAATAGTTGGAACCTTTGGTATTGTAGGAAAGGTGATGTTTAAATACATAGCTTTCTTTGATAACGAAGAAGCTGCCAAAGAATACGAATTTGGCGATTTGGACGCAGATATTACAGCAACCGGCAAAAACATTACCGCCGCATTTAAAAATGCAGAGCAAGTTTCCGAATATGCAAACCGTATTTTAGCAATATATAATAACGACGGCACACTTGCAAAAGTTGTAACAGGACAGCGCGCAGACGAAATTACTGCTGAAAACTTACCGGCAGGTACATATAAAGCCAAGGCTTTTGTATGGAACAACTTTAACGATATCACGCCTTTGTTTGCAGGCGCTAAGGAAGAAATAACAATAGAATAATTTTTTATAAATTCGTTGCGGCGAGGAAACCTCGCCGCGACGGAATTTATTTTCTGTTTAAGTAAGCGGTAGGAAGATGTTGCCCAACGCTTACTCAAGCGGAAAATCCAAATAAACAAAAAGGACGGCAAAAAAATGTTTTCACTATCTTTGGCATTGATATTTGGAAGTGTTATATATCTATCGCTCAGTCGCAACAACAAGGCGAATTGTATTTTTTCGCTTATTTTTTTCGATATGGCGGTGCTCGTTGCCTCATCGGCTTTGTATGCCTCAAAGCTCGCTAGCTATGCCTATGCAAACGACATTGACTACAAAATATACTCTCTTCTTTCAGGTACATCTTTTTCGTTTTACGATATTTCCAATTTTTACATTTTGTGCATGTCGCTGCTTATGGGTGCGTTTTTGCTTTTTTACAGGCTCTTTTCGCGCCGTATGCCGTGGGTGGTATTTTGCATAGTGTTTATGCCCGTTATACTCTTTTTTGTTTTAAACAACAGCTATGCTACCTGGGAAATATACCGTCTAAGCAATACCGAATGTGCATTAAAGAACGCGGCATTGGCGATTTCGGCGGTACTGCCTGTTTTAAACAATGCGGTGCTCATATATGCCATGACAATGCCTCTTATAGCTCTTGTAATAAACTACAAGAGAACCGGGCTTATATTTAAAAAGCGCTTTTACCTATGCCTTATTATAGCAATGGTTATAATAGATTTCAGCGTATATGCCATAATTTTTTTGATGTTCGGTGGGTTTATGAGTTTTTTCAACAGGGATCTTATGGGTTTTCCGAAAAGCATCACCTCCCTCGACAGCTACTTTATGTGCCTTGTGCTTTTAATGCTTTTGTTTACGGTTATGGTGTTTACGGTATTAAAAAAGCCGTTTTCAAACAAATACGCGTTTAAAAGCCTCAGGCGACGGAGAGAGCGAGTGCTCATTGTGAAAAACTTTTCTATGATACTCCATAAGTACAAAAACGCTTTCTCTACCATTTTGCACATTGCGGAACTTTTGCAAGGCGCTTTTGATAGCGGCGATAAGGAGTCTTTTGAGGAATGTACCGAAATGCTCGACAAGATATCCCGCGCGCAAATTGCCGATTTAACTAAGATGTCGCGCTCGTGCGGCGGCATAAACCTCTCTATGGAAGAAGAGGACATTTTAAAAATCCTTCGTGATGCCGTGAGCGCCGCAAGGCGCGAAACCGTGAGGATAGATTTAAATTCTTCCGCCATTACCACTGCCGTATTAGGCGACGGCGAGCACCTTAAGGAAGTGTTTTTAAACATAATTACAAACGCCGTTACCGCGGTAATTAAAAAGCACTCCAAAAGTGGCAATGGAAGAATAGAGATAAATGTTTTAAACGAAGATGAGTACGTGGTTGTAAAAATAAGAGACAACGGTTGCGGAATTTTGCAAAAAGACATAAAAAATATTTTCAAACCGTTTTATACCACCGGCAAGCCGGACGCCAACAGCGGCATGGGTTTAAAAATAGCCGATGATATAATAGCGCTTCACGACGGCTACATTTACGTAAGCAGTGAGCCGGGCGAATACACCGAGTTTGCGGTTATTATGCCGATTTTTATGTAACGAATTTCCGCGACGGGATAAAATAAGGGAGGATTTTTAGTTATGCCGGACAATATTTCCTGGGTAATATGCGATGATTCAGAGCACGCAAGATT
>CAZSIY010000013.1:0-14554 GCA_964606825.1 uncultured Oscillospiraceae bacterium
GTACCACATGTTACAAAAACGGTTTCCACAATTCCCGTATCTTCCGTTTTGTAGGTGTAATTTATTTTAAAATTACCGTTTGCATCGGTTTGGGTTTGACCAAAAGCCGAAAAATTACTTTTTGTGGTTATCTCCCACTTGCCGCAGTCCCTGTCGCCTCTTACGGCGTAGTAGGTTACGTCTGTTTCTTTTGATATGCCGTCGAATTTACCTTGAACGGTTATCACGTTACCGTTTGCTGTAACGGCATAGTCGGTAATTTCCGCATATATGGGAAAAGACTGAAAAACCAAAGTAATTAAAATCAGTACACAGATTATCTTTTTCACATTCTTGCTCCTTTGCTGTTTATTTGCGTTTTGTTAGCGACTCTCCTACTTTGATTTCTTTAAAATCTTTACATCAAATTCATCTAAATCGCAAGTTCTCGCTATGCCGCTTTCAGTGTCAGAAAACTCTTTCGGAAAGATTATGCTTTGTTTTTTGCCCGAATAATTTTCAACAAACGCATAAACATGAAAATCATCTTCGCGGCTGTGGACTGTTACTCCCGCGGGCAAATCGTAAGAGATTATGCCGAGCTCT
Organism: uncultured Oscillospiraceae bacterium; assembly: GCA_964606825.1. Lineage (GTDB taxonomy): Bacteria > Bacillota > Clostridia > UMGS1810 > UMGS1810 > CAKSIN01. The sequence goes on from CAZSIY010000013.1 coordinate 586, forward strand.
TTTATAATATTGCCGTAAAAGGCGTCGAGAAGTTCTCCTGTGTCGCGGCAAGCTATGTAATACGCTTTTCCGCCTTTGTAATTATTTGCGGTAACGGCAGGCATGCTTTTATAAAAATCTTCGTTGTAGCGCGCCAGAATTTCGGCGGTGCTTGCCGTTACAAGTTCGCAATAGTCAACTATCTCACATGTCTTGCCGCCAAAAGTAACGCTGTTTGTTTGCCCCTCGTAAAGAGAGTCTATCTCGTTCGCGCAAATGCCAAACACATCTTTAAGCACTCCTCCGGGAAATCCTCCGAGGTAGCAAAGGTCGGTTTCATTTACATACGCTGTGGCATAAGTTGCTACCACTGTGCCGCCGTTTGCCACATATTTTTCAATTTTCGCAATGGTTTCTTCGCTCACGGAGCAAAGCATGGGCAAAACAAGAAGTTTATAGTTTGAAAAATCGTCATCAACGCCTATTACGTCTACATTTATACCGCGTTTCCAAAATTCCTTGTAATGATTTGTGCAGGTGCGCTTGTATTTTTTGTCGGCGTTTATAAAGCCACTTGCATTGTCGAGGGCCCAGCGGGCAGAAAAATCATACACAACGGCAACATCCGATTTTACGCAAGTGCCGCAAATTTCTTCGTTTTTAAAAAGAGTTGCGCCCACGTCTTTTACGTCGTTAAACACTCTTGTGTCGCATCTTCCGTCATGGTCTACCACGGCGCCGTGAAATTTTTCGGAGCCACCTCTTCCCTTTCGCCATTGAAAATACATCACGCTGTCGCTTCCATGATATACGGCTTGCATTGATGAGAGCTTGTGCATCCCCGGGCGTTTGAGCTTGCACACCGGAGTCCAATTCGTAAGGCTCGGAGTGCTTTCCATAAGAAGAAAAGGCTTATCTTTTTTAAAGCACCTGTGCAAGTCGTGGTGAAAAGCTATGGAATACGCTTCAAATTCATTGCCGCGGTTGCTATGCCATTCGGGGTAAGAATCCCAGGAAATAACGTCCACAAAATTTTTCATGTAGTGATAGTCAAGTTGCTGATACGCGCCCATAAAATTCGTGGTAACGGGAATTTTTGGGTTTACCGCCTTTACGGCATCAATCTCGCACTTCATAAAAGCCGTTGTTTGATAAGTTACAAAGCGCTTCCAATCCATATAGAGGCCTGTCATAATAGCGTTTTCGTCGCCCAAGGGTGACGGCGAATGAATATCTTCCCAATCGGTTATAGTATGACTCCAAAAACCTGTCCACCAAGCGTGGTTTAAAGCATCCAAATCGCCGTTGTACCTATCTTTAAGCCAATCTCTGAAAGCGTTTTGGCAAAGCTCGCAGTGGCACTCGCCGCCGAACTCGTTTGATATATGCCACAAAATGACATTTTCGTTATTTGAATAGCGCTTTGCAAGCTCGGTGTCTATTGCCACGGTTTTTTCGCGGTAAACAGGCGAGGTGTAGCAATGGTTATGCCTAAAGCCGTATATATTTTTTGTGAGGTCGGCATTGGTTCTTAAGACCTCGGGATATTTTCTCGCCAGCCAGCGCGGCTTTGCGCCGCTGGGCGTGGCAAGAATGATTTTAATGTCGTTTTTTGTAAGATTTTCCACAATTTCATCAAAAGCTTCAAAATCATATTTTCCCTCTTCCGGCTCAAGCAAATCCCAAGAGAAAATTCCCAAAGACATTGCGTTGCAATTGGCAAGTTTCATATACTCAATGTCTTTTTTTAAAACATCGGGATATTTAAGCCACTGGTCGGGATTGTAGTCGCCGCCGTGGATAAAATTTTTATAACTTGTTGCATAGTTTTTACTCATGTTAATCTCCCATAAAAGGCGCATCTTATCAATATCTTAATAAAATGCGCCTTTTCAATAATTACTCGCCTTTAACTGTTAATTTGGCATCTGTCTTATTCCACATAATGCTTGCGTAACCGATATCATACAGCGGGTCGTTGTTATCAAGGTAGTTAATAACCTCTTGACCGTTGATTTTAACGATTATTCTTACGCCGCCGTCTTCATTTACGGCAGACATTTCAAAGTCATTATATTCGTTGTATTTTACGTAATCTTTATTTTCCACAGAGCAAATAATTCTGTCGTTCAAACTGTGGCCTGTCTTCATCTTCTGAACCTCAATGTTGGGGCCGGAGAAGCAGATAAAGTACGTGTTGCAACCGAGAACGTTAGACACAGTGTTTGAAGACTGTCTTATACCGATCGTATGCCATGTGCCGTCTTCACCTGTGGGTTTATACTTCATGCTTATGCCCTCTTTGGGAGTAAGCGGCCTTGTGGTGGCAATAACGTCGGTGCGAAGTCCTCCGAATGTCATTTCCTTACCGTCTTTAGAGAAGGTAATGGAGTGGTCGGAGCTGTTGGCAATTGTAAATTCGTCCGAAGCAAAGTTTGTAAGTTTTCTTGTGTACTCTATGGCATTGTCGGTAATGAGTTTTGCCATGTCGCTTTCGAAAATGCTTACTCTCTCCAAAACATCGCTCTGATATTTAAGAGAAGACATGAGTTCTTTTTCTTCGGCAATTCTTGCCTTTATAAGCTCGATTGATCCTGGCTTGTATACGCCGAAACCGTGGTCTGTGCCGTCGTCTTCAACAACGTATTTGTTGAGATATTCTTCATATCCCTGAATACTGTAATCAAGTGTTGAGAGGTCAGCCTCTTCGAGCTTTCTTATTTCGTCTTGTGTACCTATTCTGAACTTGTAAGTTTCGGAAACTTGCATTTCCTTATCGGTGCTCGGACTCTGGGAGTATGTTTTAACTCTCCAGTAGTAAGTGTGGTCATTTTTCAAAAGTTCTTCGAGTTTTACGTCATTGGTTTTGTTTGAAGCAACCGCAGAACCTGAGTCTGCCATTGTTTCGGAATAGTAGTTGTACACACCTTTTACAAATCTGTCGTCTATAATATTGTTGAAGTTCTCATCTTCGGCAATTTCTATCTTATAGTAGCTTGCACCGTCGCAGTTGCTCCATCTGAACATCATGTTTTTGTTGGATACAGGTGTTGCAACGTCGTTAAACGGATAGAAAAGTTCCGCCTGCTGCAATTCAACCTTAAGCTCCGATCCGATTTCGTCCATTGACGGAAGTTTTTCAAGGCCCTCAATTTGCTTGTAGGCTTCGGCATCGTCTTTTAAGGTATAGTCGCCGTTTATGTCTTTAAAGCCGGGGTCTTTATCCGTTTCCCAGTTATTTTCAAAGGTGGACTTTTCAGCTTCAAAGAGATTGAACGGTGCAAAATCATAATAGATATTTTTGGTGTAAGATACGTTTTTGTCCATACGGTAAGACCAATCGTTAGCCGTTTGCTGCTCGGAATACTCTCTTCCGTAGGCTCTTGTTTTCTGCATATCGTCAAGGAAGCCCGTGTAATTTCTGAAGTTGTACGAATAGAAAAACTTACTGTTGAACATAAGATTTCTTTCGTACTGGGTTTCCGTGTTTGCATTGTCGTATCTTGTAATTACCTGCTGTTCACCGTAGCCGCCGGGAGCATAGAACTCACCGCCGGTGTTTACGGCTCTGTCTTTCCAGTGGTCTTTGGCAATAAAAATATTATTGTATACCGTAGTTTGGTTGTTGTGCTTTAAAACTTTGTCTATGAAATAGTTTCCGTAAACATAGTTCTGATGGGATATAACGTCGAGGTAAATTCCAGAAAATCCCGATACGCCGCAAGGAAGAGAACCGTCAAATACATTGTATCTGAAAACATTTCTCTTAGATGCCATAGACGAACAACCGAAGTACATGTCGCCCGAGTCGGCAACGTCGATAGCTCCGCCGACTGTGTAGTTATACTCCATTACATCGTCAAGAGTTTGGTTGCCGTATACGCACTGGTCACGGTTTGCATTGAAGCTGTTGCACGAAACCACACATCGCGTAGTGGTGCCTGCAAGCATTACGCAGTACCTCTCCAAGTGCTCAAAGTAGTTGTTTTGTACGAATGAATATAAGTCTTGCGAACGCTTAGACTCATAAACACCCGACTGGAGTGCTCTCACGTCAACGCCGTAACCGCAGTTTCTTACTATACAGTGGGAAACGCCGTTGTACAAGCCACTTATTTGCACCGCCCATCTTGATACATTTTCAAAAGTACAATTTTGAATAACGTTGTTGGGGCCAAGCGAAGTAACACCTTTTCCGGAGCAATCTCTGAATGTGATACCGTCTACTATTACATTACTGCAACCGTCAAGGTTTAAGAGTGAGTAAGAACTGCCCCATGTTTTTGGCACAACAACTTTTACATCGTCGTCATCATCATATGATTTTATTGGGTAGAAATATACCTTTTGATTGTTTGTATCGTAGTACATTTCACCCGGCTGGTTAAGCTCTTCCAAAACGTTTAAAAAATAGTAGTTATTAAACTTTGTGTATGCGCAACCCCAGTCGGAAGGCTGAACGGTTTTAAGTGACGGAATTTCGGGGTTAATGTACTTAACCTGGTAGTAACCCCAGTCCCAGTCAACGCTCATACGTCCGTAAATCCAAACGTTTTCAATGTCTTGCCATCTTGTGGGCTTTGTGGTGTCCATTTTGAACTCCATACCCTCGGTAGTTCTTCCGGTAAAGGGAATGTTGCTCTCTTTGGCAACGTTGTGCTGCCACACGTCACCGGGGTGCACAACGCCGGCAATAGCTCCGGGGCCGTTGTACATTGCAAATTTTAAGTATCCGCTGTCGGGATATCTTGCGGGCGTGTAGTCAACGTCGTCTATGATGATTTTTGGGTAACCTTCGGTAGTTATAGTGTAGGTAACACTTGTATCGGAAAGGTCTACCACGCGAATCTTGTCACGCAAATCTTCTTTTACTCTATCTACCGCGGGGTCTTTACTTGCGGCAATAGATTTTACATTTGCTATTTCGGAACCCGAGATTACAACCTCTTCGTCCTCATATGCCGTAATATATATGGGAGCATCTGCCGTTCCCGAAAGGCTTGTGGGAACATCTATCTGCTTGCCGAAAGAATACTCGCCGCCGCGCATGTAGATTACCGCACCGCCGGTTTTGTCATCAACGGCATTTAAAATTTTAATGGCACGCTCCAAAGTTTTTACCGGCTGTTCAATGGTGCCGGGATTTTTGTCGTTACCGTTTGTGGCAACGAAGAGCTGTATCTTTCCCTTAGGCTCTGAAGGCTGATACACGTTCATCTTTTCGGGAAGCGTTTTTCTGAAAGCGTCAAACTTATCGTAAACGTCGCCGTTGTCCACTTCCGAAACAAAGCCGTCGCCATACCCCAAATCGAAATTCGGGGCTTGGGCGGCAAGAGAAGTGATACTTGAGGAAAGAAGTGCGATTGCCGAAACAATTGAAACAATTGATCTCTTTTTAAATTTTATCATGTTTTCACCTCTATCTGTATATGAGGATAAATTCCGGCTTCATTTCATGAATCATGAAGAATATTCTCTGATCTGCCGCCGGGTCGTCTTGCTCGGATATCAAATCCGACTGATATCCAACAAAAGTAGTACCTCTTTGGGTGTCGTAGATAATAATCGGTGTAGCTTCGAAAGGAACTACAAAGGTATCTTGGTCGTTATAGTTTACATCGCCGTCTATTACGTTTTCGGAAATCTCCATAAAGCCGTTATACATTCTGTTTATGTAACCGGCGAGCAAAGAATGTTTTGCATTTGCATAGTAATTAGCGGCAGAAGTGTAATTTGAACTTGCAAGCACAGCATCTTCGCTGAAATCATACATGGAGAAAATAGCACCGTTGCAGATTACAGTGTTGTCTTTTACCAAAAATCTTACAATGTCGCCAACTTCGACTTTGTCGCCTTTTCCTGCCCATGAAGAGAAGTTCAAAACGGTGTCGTCGGCAGTGGTGTATTTGGTAATGCTGTTACCGTTGTCTATCCACAAAGTGTAGTTCTTTTCGCCGTCGTCATTTGTGGAGTGAGCGATTTTTGTAACCAAACCTATTTTAGCGTTTCCACCGTATTCATACATTCTGAAATCAAGGTTTTCGGCAAACGAAGACATTACAAGCGCATCGGCGCACATAGCATTTTCGTTAAATGCCAAAGCGGACACGTTGAAATTCTTTACGGAATACTGGAACACACTGCTGTTTATGGTAGCAAGGCGAACGTCCTCTATGCTCTTTGCATCGGGCGATATGCAAAATACCACCGTAGAAGAACCTACCGAGAAAAATCCGCTGAACGAATTGTTCATGTACATGTATTTCGATCCGGCTTTGTTTTTGATACCTTTTATGTAGTGAAGAGTGTTTGCATCTTCATAAGAAGCATCGTAACCGTTTAGGTCATAAGGAGTGTCAATACTTAGAAGCACATTCTTGCCGTCTTTTTGGGTGTATGATATGCTTACGCATGTATAAACTCCGTCTGTTGCATTAAAAGCAATGCTCAATGCGTTTAATTTGTTTATAATTTCGTTTGCACCGGTAAACTTTCTACCGTCAATTGTAAGCTTTTTGTCTACGGTGAATATCATAAGGTTGCCCTGCTCGGTGTACATTCTTATCTTAAGATTGTCGCCGAGGCCGGTGCTTACGGTGTAGTTGTCGTAGATAGCGAGCACATTGTCTGTTCCCGCAGGCTCTGCATAAGCCACCTCACCCGCGTAGTTAATATACACGGTGTAGTTTTTGCCGGCTTCGGGAGCAAATACCAGCTTGTTATCTATCATGTTCTGATATTCGTGTGAATAGTAATAGTCTTGGTCTTCTACGCTGAGGCTGTCGTCACCTACATATGAGATTTGAGCTGTTACCTTGTTGTTTGAAACGATTACTTCCACGTGCTGTCCGTCATAGCTTACGCCGTAGGAAACAATGTCGTTTAATTTAATCATTCCGGGAGCTATGGTGTTGCCGTATACATCATGAGCGGAAACGTTGTCTTCCGGGTGTGTTGTGCTGAGTGCGAGTGTATCGTTTTTGGAAACACTACCCTTTGTAATTGCATATTTGTCAAAAAGTTTAAATGAGTTATCGGTATACACAGTGTTACCTACTACAATGTTTTTGTAGCTTAAAACTTTTACAACGTTGTAGCTTGAAGAGTCGGATTTAATAAGCGTTACGGAACCTGTTTCGGGAGTCATAAGCGCGTTAAATGCCGAGGCATTGAGCGAAGAGTTAAATTTAACAGTTCTTCCGTTGTATATGAGAACAAAGTCTTTTGAAAGCTTGTAGTTTTTAAGAGAACCGCTCTCGTTGTATGCTTTGTAAGTATAGTTTGAGTATGATTTCAAATCGGGCGCGTCGATTACGATATAATCGCCCTCGTCGGGCTGCATTGAAACTATGACTTTGTCTTTTCCGTCTTCTTTGTAGAACGCTTCAACGTAGCGTGCAAAAAGGTCGGTGTATTTTGTTTCGTTTACGTATTCTACTCTGTCTACGCTGATTTTGCCGTCTTTTAAGTTGCTTTCGCCGGTGTAGGTAATTTTTCCGTCATCGGTAACGGTACCTTTGATTTTTGTAAGGCCTATGTAGTTGTAGAAATACTCATACTCTACTCCGAAGTTGAGTTCGGAAAGGCGAAGAGGCGCCATGAGCATGTTGTTTACAAGGATAATCGCCTCATCATGAGTAAGAGCGGCATCGGGATTGTAGTTAAGATTTTTAAGGAAACCTTTTTGTGTTGCAACAGTAATGAAAGAACGCTCGTTGGCATAGTTTTCAAAACCGAGAGTGCGCATTACTATTGTGAGCGCTTCTTGCATTGTGATAGCATCATCGGGGCGATAGAGACCGTCGCCTTTGCCGCGAACAATGTTTAAAGACTGCAAGAAACTTACCGCATCATATTCTGTCATATCCGGGATAACGTCCGGGAAAGGATAAACAGATGCATTTGAATTAATTTCGTGGCCATAGCACAAAAGTTTTGCAACGGCAAGAGAAAATTCGCCTCTTGTAGCCGCATCGCTGAAGTTTGCCGCGCCGAGATCATACACAAGGGCATAATCTTTTGAAAGGTCTGTTGTGGCGGCAACAGCATCTGCGGTGTTCTCTGCGGCAAATGCCGCAGGGAACGACGTTACGCAAAAGACTATTGCTACTACAAGCGTAATAAGTCGTTTTAATTTCATTACAATTCTCCTTCGTTTTATTTGTTTAGGTTGAATGTTGGAAATGAGGGGGGGCAATCCCTATGCACAAGTGGGAGGATTATCAAAGAGATTATTCCTTCTTATCCCCTCAGCCACCTGTTGGTGACAGCTCCCCTTACCGTAAGGGGAGCCTTATGGCATCGGCGGTGCTATCCTCATTGGTGGGGATATCTTATGCGAAAGATATGCAATCTCTCATCTCTCGGGCATCATCACCAATTAAATTTTTATTCGGCTATTGTTTATTGAGAAGATCAACCAATCTGTTAATTATTACAGCCGCTTCTGCTCTTGTCATATTCTCGTGGGGAGCGAAGGTATTATTATCTCTTCCCAAAATGAGCTGGCTGTCTTTAAGGCTCTTAACAGCCGCAAGAGCATAGTCGGAAACTGCCGACATATCCGCAAAAATTGTTGTGTCGTTTTTAATCTCTTCAAGGTTTGCATCTTCATTTGAAGTGCCGAGAATTCTTGAAATCATAACGGCTACATCTTGGCGAGTTACATTTAAATCGCCGCCGAAGTCGGTATCTGTTATACCTTTTACAACGCCTGCCTTAACAGCCGCCGCAACGTAAACATAGCTCCAATTTTCTTTTGAGAGACCCTCAAAGTTGCACTCGGCATCAAAATCGGCTTTGCCGGAAGCGAGCATGAGCATTTTTACAATCTGCGCTCTGGTAACTGTTGCCTCGGGCGCAAACTCGGTTGCCGTTACGCCGTTTATAATCTTTTTATCTCTAAGCGCGTTTATGGCATCTTTCGCCCAGGGAACATTTGCCAAATCTACAAAATCATTATTGCCGCTGTTTGCATTGGCGTTATTAAACGCGTTTTGCATTTGCTCTATGGTAATTGTGGAAGGCTTTGAACCCCAACCGGAGCTGCTACCCTTTCCTCCTGAGCTATTTGAGCTGTTATCGTCATCATCAAGAGCGTTTGCAAGAGCTGTTTCAAAGAAAGGCTTTACATCATCTGCGCTTGCAAATGTTGCGCCGATAAAAGCGTCATAAGTTTCGGACGGAACATTGGGATAGTTTACAAAATTCATGCCTGTAATATCCGTATTATCTTTAAGCAAGAACTCAATTTGGCCTTTCTGGAGCGGATTTTCGAGAGCTTTTAAGAAAGTAAGCTCTTTTTCTACTTTCTTTTCTTCGGCAATAAAGTTTGCAATATAGTTTTCTTCGCCGCCGTCAGTAAGAGAAACTCTCACCTTATCTATTCTGTAAGCAAAAAGGTCTTTGTCACGCGCGGAAGAATAAACTTCTTCAAAGTCTATACCGAAGCCGTAGCCTAGAGCGGCAACTTCTTCAAATATTCTTCCCTTTGCTATGTAGGCATTGTTTGCGCTGTCGGTAACAGCGAGCTTTGAAATAAGGGAGATAAGGTCTGCATATGATGCGTATTCAAAGTCAACGCACTCTTCAACATCATTTGCAATAACCCAAGCGTAATATTTACCGCTATCGCCCTTAAATGCAAAGGACTTTGCAATTTGACCTTTTTCGTTGATTGCTATGTCATCGGCATATACCGCATCGCTTACCGCGTTGTCGGAATATGCATCTTTTTTATCTTTATAAATTTCAATACGTCCATACTGGTTGTTGCCGTTCTTTCCTGTTGAGCCTGTGAGCTTAATTTTAGAGTCTTTGGCATCTAAAACGGAAAGTTTAATTTCGGAAGATGAAGCAAAATCGCTGTCTTCGGCAATATCTTTGTCGAGGGGATTTAAAGTCATTGTATCCCAAACGGATTTTCCGCTTTCGTCTACAACAAAGAGTTTAACGTAATCCGCACTGCCGTCAAAAGTAACTTCGGAGTCGTTAAGTGTGTTTACGTATTTTGCGCCTTTGAATTCGCCGTTTTTATATACTGCCGCAACAACGCCTGTGGGAATATTTGTTTCGATTTCCGCGGTAACGGAAGTTGCGGTGTCTATGCTGTCGGAGCCAGTGGGGCTTACAGAAGCGGCGGTGATATATGCGCCTTTTGCTTTTTGGGTGCTGAATTCCGACTTAACACCCTTGTATTTTACAAATCTGCTGTTGTAAAGGTCTGCGGCTACAATTTCCAAAGTGTAGTCTCTGTTGTACTCAAAGCCGTCTGCCGCGATAAAGCTGAGCACGTTGCCATTTACGGCAAGGTCGGAAATTGCAAGTTGTTTGCCGTTTGCATCATATACTTTTACTGCGCCGTTTGCGGTAAGAACAGATGCTATTTCTTCGGCAATGTCGTCTTCAAAAGTTACATTTACTTTTGAGTTGGGGGTAACTTCGTAGTTAGCTACGTCGTTGTTATTTTCTTCAAAGGTAATGTCAGGTTCATATGCTGAAAGGTAAGATGTGGTAATATCATCTACATACATTACCGGTTTTACGACACCTTTGTTATCCGAGGCAACGAAAGCCTGGGGAGAGAACACAAGGCCGCGATACACTTTTTCAAATTCATATCCGTCGTTTCCGGTGGGGATAATTGCGGAGTGGTCTTTTACTTTGCACTCGTTATTTACATAAACGCTGAGGGGAACTTTATGGTTTGTTTTATCCAAAGCGTTGAGGTCAAAAATAATTGTGAGCTTAAACCATTCGTCTGTGGGAAGGTTAAACTTTGCGGTTGCGGTAGCCATTGAACCGGCGTTTTCCGAACCTGCCGCCGTGCCTCTTGTGTTTAAATAAACGGGAACATAGGAATCATCTTCCCATGAAGCCGCTTTATCGTTATCAAAGGCAACGGTCATCATTGCGTTGTGCCTTGTAGCAAAAGATGAAGTAGCCATTACAGAAAGAAAGCCCATGTTTACCTGTGTAAGGCAAGGCCAGCTTTTAGTTTGTCCATTAACAACATATTTTGAACGGTTGTCGGGGTTTAATTTATATCCCATAACGGTTTCTCTGTCGAAATACATATCCATGCTTATTGAGAGAAGTTTGCCGTCTTCATGAGAATAACCAATGCTTCTGTCTGCCATGGGTTTGTAGTAGTTTACTTCGGGGAAAACAGAGTCATTGTCCGAAACGAGCTTTAAAACTTTGCCTTTGTCGCTGTCTGTTTCGTCATCAGTGATGTAGATGCCATTTTCGGTTGTGCTGTAAGGCTGCTGTACGCCGCCTACGTCCACTGTTTTCGACACGAAAAGAGCTCCGGGCAATACGTCGCCCGAACCCATAAGATTGTTGTCTCCGACGGTATATCCATCAAAATCTTCCGACACAATATCGAAATCCGTAGAAGCACCGTATGCCGAGAAAGCAAACATAGAAGTACACATGGAGCACACGAGCACCGGTGTTATAAGTTTTTTGATATATTTGTTCATAATTTATTCCTTTCTGCGGTTTTGCCACTTGGAACAGCATGGGCGGTTATCAGCCGCCCACACAGTACTTGTTTCTTTAGGTTGGGTTGGAGAGGGAGGCGATTATTTTCTCTTGTTTTCCGCTTATCCCTTTCTTATCCCCTCAGTCACCTGCCGGTGACAGCTCCCCTTACCATAAGGGGAGCCTTTGGTATGGGGAGAGTTTCGGTTATTGAGAGCGTTTTGAACCTCGCCTATCCAACTCGATAATTCATTATTCTACCGGTTCTACGTCTACTACCGGGTCGGAATAATCGGCAGATGTAGCAAGAGGAGTCATATCATTAATATTATCCCAAGCAAAAAGTTTTACAGAGTTGTAATCTTTAGTTACAAGGTTGATATACTCGGTTTTTGTGGAATTAGCAGCAACAGTATAGTCTTCCACAAATTCTACAGATTTCAAGCTGCCGTCTTCATTGTAGTATGCGGCAATAACCGTAAATGTTTTAGCTGTATCTGCTGTATTTGCAATGTCATATTTAAGGTAGTTACCGGGTGTAACGTAATCTACAACGATGTCGTCTACGTACATTACAGGAGATACGGAGCCTTTGTTAGTATCAGTTATATATGCGGTAGGTGAAAAAGCAATACCACAATATTCCTCTAAAATGACACCGCCCCAGCCATATGACGGTTCTTGAACTATAGCATAGTCATCAAACACAAGCGCATCTTTAAGATATACTTTAACAGGTAGATGTTTATAGTGATTATCACCAACTATGTCACCCAAAGTTACATTTGTCAAATCGTAAATACACTTAATTTCAAACCATTCATCCGTAGGCAAGTTGATTCTGTTATATCCGGCTTTAGTATAAGTACGGTTAGCTGCTGAAGAGTGTGCTTCATCATTTGCTCCGCCACCTTTTATATTTGGAACATATACAAATGCGGGAATATACTCGCCGTTACTCGGCCATGCATTAGCATTGTAGATATCACACGCTATGGTAGTAATCGCATCATTTCTTGTAGTTTGTTTCTGAGTGTTGGGAAGTACTGACATAAAGCCTAAGTTTACGTTATCGTAGCACGGATATTTATCATTTACAGTTTTTTCATCTACATTTACCTTATATCCAGTAGCTGTTTCTTTGTCGAAATACATTTTTGTTTTTACTACAAGTTGACTATCAGCTTTATTTTGCGTACCGATTTCCGGGTTATAGACAACATTCGGAAATGTACTACTATTTGAGGATTTAAGTTTTAAAGCCTTTTCGCCGTTTATTTCTTCTACGCTAACTGAGTTACCGCTATAACCATATGTACGAAAATCATTCCATTCGTTTGACATAGGCTGCCTGATTGTCAATTTTTTGTTTTTGCTTGTATCGACAGTTTCTGAAATAAAATTAGTGTTCAATTCATATCCAGCTGAAAAATCTTCATTTATAAAAGATGCCGTTTCATATCTCACACTGATATCATCAACATACATTGAAGGAGAAGATTCTCCTTTATTATCTTCGCTTCTGTATGCATTAGGTGCAAAAGCTATGCCATGATATTTTTGGGCAAAAGCACCTGACCATGTAGTGCTTTCATTTGCTCCAAGTTTAGGAAGGATAACAGTTTTGTTTAATACTTTATTACCATCAACATAAACCTTAATCGGAATAGTAGCATTTTCTGAGGTATTATCCGTAGCGCTTGGCAAATCATATACAAATTTTACCTCAAACCATTTGTCAGTAGGTAAATTTACCTCTGCCAAGTGTGCTCCGCAGTTTGAAGAATCACTATATGCTTTACCGGAATTAATGCTTGTGTTCGGAGCGGTAATATATGCAGGAATATAAGTATTATCATTCCAATCTGCTTTGTAATTGAAAGCTATGGTAGTAATTGCACGCTCTCTTTTGCAAGATGTAGCATATGTATCAAAAACAGAAACAAAACCCATATTTACTCTGTCAAAAGCAGGCCACGGTTTAGCATCTGCATCGTTTCCCACTTTATAGTTTAATGCTGTTTCTTTATCAAAAAATAAATTTGCTTTTACAACAAGCTGTCTTCCCTCGGCATGCTCTTCTCCTTTTCCGGAAATATAGCTTACAACCGGGAAAGTAGATTTGGTGGAAGAGGTAAGCTTTAGAACATTATTGCCGTCTTTATTTGCAATTGCAATTTTGCTATCATTAGTATATTCTAAATCATCACCATTATTAGTCTTAGCCTTACCGATAGTAAAATTAGAATTAGTGCTTGCGCCGTTTTCGTCCATAATATTTTCGGTAAGTTCATAACTGCTAAAATCTTCTGAAACAATTTCTTTTGCGGAAAATTCGGCAACGGAAGTATTACCTACATTTTTAAATTCAAGATCCGCACCGGTAGCAAAAGCCGGTAATGCGCTACTAAGGAGCAATGTTCCGGCTAAAAATCCTGACAAGATTTTTTTCATAATTTTTCTTCCTCTCTTAATTTAGTTTGTGCAAGGCAAGCATCAATGC